>JBBSIX010000006.1:0-24575 GCA_038231875.1 Chloroflexia bacterium
CCCAGTGAGGCAGTATCTCGTATGTGACCCCTGTGGCGGGCAAGCAGGTGTTGGTGAAGGAGTTGTTGGCTGTGCCGAACGCCAAGATGCCGTTAGAGCCTGCCTCTGCGCTGGTGTAGGCTTGGCCGTACAGTTGCACCGAGAAGGGCAGAGGGAACACTGTGGTGCAGTCATCGCAGTGGTTGCCGATGTCCACCGTGCCTGCCGCTATTGTGCCTGTGGCTGTGGCTATTGCATAAGTAGCCGGGCAGGTGGTGGCTGTGGCCATAGGAGTGTTGGTGGCGGTAGCCTGCGTGCCGGTCGTGGTAGGGGTAGCCGAGCCTTGAGGCACCGAGTTAACCGCGGCCAGTGCGTCCACGCGGCCATAGCCGAACGAGTTATTCGGTATCTGGCTGCTGGGTATGCCGCCGCAGGTCTGCACGGGGGAGACCACGACGTTGGGGTTGGCGGAGTTCTGCAAGATTATCTTGGTGTTGGCTATGTCGCGGACCAAAGAAGGCCGTGCGTTCCACAGCAAGGCCACCACGCCCACCACGTGCGGGCCGGCCATTGAGGTGCCCGACAGGTTCGCATACGTACTGGTGGGATAGGACGAGCGAACGCCTACGCCTGGGGCCGAGATGTTCGGCTTGAGGCGGTTGGAGCCGTCCAGCGTGACGGGGCCTCGGCTGCTGAAGCTGGCGATAGCGTTGGTGGAGGAGCTGATAGCGCCTGTTGAGAAAGAGGCCTCATAGATAGCAGGGGGATCGTTCACCGTGCTACAGGAAGGCCCGGCGTTGCCGGCGGACACTTCCACGAATATGCCGGCGGCCTGGGTGTTCTCAATGATGGTTTGCAAGCTGTTGGTTGAACACCCTTCACTGGTGGGGCAGCCCCAACTGTTGTTGATGACGTGCGGGCGCAACGCCGGGTTGGGGTTGTTGCCGCTCAGGTCGGTGGGGGCGATAAAGAACTGGAAGCACTCGGTGTAGCGAGCGGGTGTGCCGTTACCCCGGTCCATGTTGCGGCAACCGATCCACTTGGCCTGTGGGGCCACGCCGATCTGGTTGCTCCCGCCGTCGTAGCCGGAGGTGGTGCCGGTGGTGTGGGTTCCGTGCCCCTGGTCATCGCAAGGCGCAGGGGAGTCGTTGGGACAAGGGTTGCCGGAAGCATTGTGAATGGCATCGTGCCAGTTGTAGTTGTGGTCGGCGCTGGTGCCGTTCCAGCCGCGATACTGAGGGCGCAGTGCAGGGTGGTCCCACTGCATGCCTGTGTCGGCGTTGCCGATGACAATGTCCTGGCCCAGGAAGCCCATCGCCCACACCTGCGGGGCGTTCACGTTCTGCAAACCAGGCTCGATGGCGTTCACGCTACTGGGGGCGGGGCTAAAGTCGGCGATCTTCGGGTCTTCGATCCAGCGCTGCACGCTGTTCGACTCGATGAACTTGACGTCGCTGCGAGCGGCGAGCGAGTCCACCAGAGCGCGGTCGCCCTGGGCAAAGATAACGTTGGCGACCCAAAACGCCTGGTATTTCACATGAGCGGCCTCAAGCTGGGCGCGAATGCCGGCCTGGGTCTTTTCGGCGTGGCTCTTGAGGGTGTTGTATACATACCAGCCGCGCGCATCCTGGTCTTTCATGTTGTAGGCTGCGCTTACGTCGGCCTGGCTCGCCAGGTAAACGGCAAACGAGCCGCTGTTGCCGCGGGCGGTGTCTTGCAGCACCTTCGGCGAGATTTTGCTCAGGGCGCTTGCCTGCGCCGGCGAGGTGGGTGCGCCCGCTTCGGCCGGCAGGCTGTTGCCCAGCAACAACCCGGCGCCCAAAAAGAGCAGAGCCAGGGCCGCAAATATCCGAATGAACATCTTCACGTTGATCTGAGTACGCATGGTTCCTCCTTTTTCCTTCTCTCAATTCCTTGCTGTTTCTTTACTGCATTACTCGCATGGCGCCGGTAGACCCTGGGTAAGAATAGAGGGCAGGTCACGGACCTGTCCCTACTTGCCGGCGTTGGAGCATGCCCAGCCTCTTGTATGCTGAGGCCGGGTATGCAGGGCCGGCATGCGCCGGTCATGGCAGCATGCAGTAAGTAGGCTTATCTTACAGAATGAGGGGGCACTATGTCAAGTAGAAACTGGGGAGAGAAGGTAGAAATTACTCTCTTGAACCCCTCTATTTGGAGGGGCCTTCGCCGGTTTTGCCCAGGTCGTCCATGTCGAGGGAGTTGATGAAGTCGCGGAAGACCGAAAGCTGGTCATCGCTTACGCGCTCTGCCTGGGAAAGCGATTCGCTGCCGGAGAGTTCTTCGTCTTGAGAACCGTCGGCCTCTATCGTGATGCCGGCCCGCTCCATCACTTCTTCTTCCACATAGATGGGGCATTTGGCGCGCACCCCCAGGGCGAGGGCATCGGAGGGGCGAGAGTCTACCTCGGCGTGGCGGCCTTGTACATCGAGGACGATTCGAGCAAAGAAAGTGTCGTCGCGAAGGTCGTTGACCAGCACATGGGTGATGGATGCCCCAAGCTCGGAGATGACGTTACGCAACAGGTCGTGAGTGAAGGGGCGCTGCACCGGCACCTCCTGCAACTCCAGCGCGATAGCGTCCGCCTCATACGGGCCAATCCAGATCGGCAGATAGCGGTCGGAGTCGATCTCCTTGAGAATGACCACGCGCTGCTGGGTGACCAGGCTTACCCTTATGCTTTCTATCTTACACTCGATCATCTACAGTGGCCTCCGCATGCACAAGCCGGGGGAGAGGTGAGGCTTGCCTGTTTTTATTTTACTGCCTACTCATCTGTTTGTAAAGACGATTTCAGGACGTGAGCTTACGAAGTTGCAGCAATCGGGCCACTCTTTCGATGATAATAGACGCGCTCTGCTCTTTTGGCATCAAGGGGAGTTGCTCAACGCCTGCGTCTTTGCCGATGAGGGTGAGGGCGCTCGCCTCGGAGCCGATACTTGCCGAGGCATCGTTGGCTACTATCAAGTCAAGCCTTTTCTTCTGGAGCTTGGCCCTGGCGTTTTCGACAAGGTTCTCGGTTTCGGCAGCGAAACCCACACGCACAAGCGTCAGGTCCAACTCGACAAGGCGGGCCAGGATGTCGGGGTTGCGGGTAAGCTCCAGGGTAAGGTCGGCATCGCTCTTTTTAAGCTTCTGCTCCGACACCTGCCTGGGCGCGTAGTCGGCTACGGCGGCGGCCATGACGAGGGCGTCGGCCTCCTGCACCGCCTCCAACACGGCGGTCAGCATCTCGCGGGCTGTTTTGACGCGCACTAGATGAGCCCCATACGGCGGTGCAACGCAGGTGGGGCCGGTGATGAGGGTGACTTCGGCCCCGGCGTTGAGAGCCGCTTCCGCGACGGCGTAGCCCATCCTGCCCGACGAGCCGTTGCCCAGGAAGCGCACCGGATCGAGAGGCTCCTGTGTGCCCCCGGCTGTCACCACTAGCTTCATACCTGCAAGCGGACCGTCTTTGCCCAGAGTGCGCTTGATGCAGGCGAGTATCTCCGGCACCTCCGGCAGCCGTCCGATGCCTGTAGCCCCCGATGCCAGGCGACCTTCGCCCGGCTGCATAACGACGGCCCCACGCCGCCGGAGCGTGTCCAGGTGCTCTTGCGTGGCGGGGTGCTGGAACATGCCGCTTTCCATCGCAGGCACGATGAGCACCGGCGCGCGGGTGGATAGGTAGACGGCGCACAGCATATTGTCCGACAGGCCCAGAACCAGGCGAGCAATCGTGTTTGCGGTGGCGGGGGCCACTATTAGGAGATCGGCGTTGTGGGCCAGCCCGACATGGCCGGTGTCCTCCCCCAGCCAGTCTGCGTACAGGTCGGTGCGTACCGAACGCCGGGTGATCGCCTGGAAGGTGAGGGGCGTGACGAACCGCTGGGCAGCCTCGGTCATTATCACGTCTACCACAGCGCCCTCCTGCATAAGCTTAGAGGCGAGGTCGGCCACCTTGTAGGCGGCAATGCCCCCCGATACGCCCAGGACTATGCGCTTGCCCTCAAGCAACCGTCAGTCCTCCAGCACTTCGAGCTTACGCACGCGCAGCGTGCCCACCTCAAGCTCCTCAATTTGCAGCTTCTTTATGCTCATGCTGCGTATGACGAGGCGACCTATCGCCAGTAGGCCGATAGCCGATGCGCCCATTGCGAACAGGGCTATTGCTCGCGCGCCTGTAGAAAACGCGCCTGTAGCCAATGCGCCGATTGCGTGCGCTCCCTGTGAAGTTGCGTTTCCGGTGCGGGACATTGTTCCTTCCTCCTTAGCTCCGATTTCACTCGCGGTTGAGGTCATAGATCATACGCAGCCCGTCCAGCGTCAGGTTTTGGTCCACCACATCTATGCAGTCGGTGTTAGCGGCGATGAGAGGGGCGAGGCCGCCGGTGCCGATCACCTTGATGGCGGCGGGTTGCTCGCCCATGTCGGCCTTGAGGCGCGTCAACATGCCTTCGGTGAGGCTGATGTAGCCCCACACCACGCCCGACTGCATCGAGTGGACCGTATTCTTGCCGACAGCGTGTTTGGGGGCGACCAATTCGATGCGGCGCAGTTGGGCTGTGTATCGGAAAAGAGCGTCGGTGGCGATGCCCAGTCCGGGGGCGATGGCCCCGCCCAGGTACTCGCCGGCGTGCGATACCACGTCAAACGTCGTGGCCGTGCCGAAGTCCACCACGATAGCAGGACCGCCGTAGCGCGCATGGGCGGCCAGGGTGTTCACGATCCGGTCGGCTCCCACCTCGCGGGGGTTGTCCACACACACCCGCACGCCTGTTTTGGTGCCCGGCTCGACTTGCAGCATGTCGGTGTGCAGGTAACTCTCCACCATGCGGCGGATGGCTGTGGTGACGGGCGGCACAACGCTGGAGCAGACGGCGGCTTCGATCTCCTTTATATTGTAGCCCCGGTGCGCCATGAGCGTGATCAGCGCGGCGGCCCACTCGTCGGGCATCCTGCCGTGATGGGTCTCCATCCGCCAGTCCGCCACCAGGTTCTCCCCACTGAACAGCCCGAAAACCGTGTTTGTATTGCCGATGTCTATGGCTAACAACATGGAACGCTCCGCTACGAATCTCGGATTTGGTATTGCGGATAGCGGATTTTACAACTTACAGTCCGAAATCCGCTATCCTAAAACCTCATATTGTCAATCAGCCTGGTGTCACCGACGCGCACGGCCAGCGACGCCAACGCCTCCGCCGCCCCGCCGCTGTCGTCCAACTCCTCCAGGGTGAGGGGGTCAGCTACGCTCACGTAGTCGGGTCGGGCGAGGGGTTCGGCGGCCAGAGTTTGGGACATCGCCTCGCGGAGAGGCGTGCCCCGGCGCTCGCCCCCCTGCCAGAGAGCGTGGGCGGCATTGAGGGCGCGGAACAGCACGAGGGCGGCCTGCCTTTCCTCGCCTTTCAGGTAGACGTTGCGGGAGGAGAGGGCCAGGCCGTCGCTTTCGCGCACCGTTTCGCCCACCCGCACTTGCAGGTTGAAATTGAGGTCGGCCACCATCTTCTTGATAACCGCCACCTGCAGGGCGTCTTTTTGACCGAAGTAAGCGCGGTGGGGCTGCACCAGATTAAACAGCTTGGCAACCACCGTCGCCACGCCCCTGAAGTGGCCGGGCCGCGCCTCTCCTTCTAGCCTCTCCGTTACTCCCTGCACGTCTACATAAGTAGAGTAGCCCGACGGATACATCTCCTCGACGGCGGGCGTAAACACAAAATCCACCCCCGCCCCCCTCAGTAGGGAGAGGTCGCGTTCGGCGTCGCGTGGGTAGCGGCTGAAGTCATCGTTGGGGCCGAACTGCGTAGGATTGACAAAGATACTCACCGCCACAGCGTCGCACTCGCCCCGTGCCGTCTGCACAAGCGACATGTGCCCCCGGTGCAGGTAGCCCATAGTGGGCACAAAGCCCAGGCTACCGGCGATGGAGGCGCGGTGGGCGCGAAGGTCGGCGATAGTAGTTATAACTTTCATGCCTACTGCTACGAATATGATGAATGTGACGAGTGCGATGAATAACACGAAGGTCACGAAAAGGAGGTAGTAGGATTTGGGATTGCGGATCTTACAATCCGCAATCCCAAATCCGGTAAGATTACCCCCGCGACTCCCTGGGCACATAATCCCGTATCTCAGGTCCGATGTAATCCGAGCTAGGACGGATGATGCGGTTGTCGGCCAGTTGCTCCAGGATGTGGGCGCTCCAACCGCTGATGCGGCTGCAACCGAACAGAGCGGGCATCATATCGGGCTTGAAGCCCAGGGTATACAGCAGAGGAGCCGAGTAGAACTCCACATTGGGGTAGATTTTGCGCTCGCTGAAGTAGGGGTGAGTGTGCGAGATTTCGTCTATCCGCTTGGCGATGCCGTACCACTGAGTGTTGCCGCTGCGCTCGGCCACCACGCGGGCGTGCTCGTTCAGTTGGGCGGCGCGGGGGTCGTAGGTTTTGTAGATGCGGTGGCCCATGCCCATGAGGCGGCGTTTGGTCGCCAGGGCGTTGTCAATAAAGCTCTCTACATTGCCCACGTCGCCCACTTCCAGCATCATCTCCATCGCCTTCTGGTTGGCCCCGCCGTGCGAGATGCCCTTGAGCGAGCAGAGCGCGCCCACGATGCCGGAGTAGTAGTCGGACAGGGTGGAGACTACCACCTTTGCCGTAAAGGTGGAGGCGTTAAACCCATGCTCGGCGGCCAGCACAAAGTAGGCGTTGAGGGCGCTGGAGTCCTCATCGGGCGGCTCCTCGCCGCGCAGCATGTAGAGCAGGTTGGCTGCATGGTCCAGGTCGCGCTTGGGGGCAACCGGCTCTTTGCCGTCGCGCAGGCGGTCGTAGGCGGCCACGATGGTGGGCATGCGGGCGGCCACCGTGAGGCACTTGTCTACCACCGACTCGCGGCTCGTGTTGTCCACATCGGGATCCATGAGGGCCAGCGTAGAAACGATGGTACGCAGCACGTCAATCGGCGCGCCGCCGGTGGGCAGGGCGCGCAGCACCTTCATCGCACCGTCGGGCAGTTCGCGCCGCTCGTGCATCTTACTCTGCACATCTTCGAGTTGCGACTCGTTAGGAAGCTCGCCGTTGAGCAGCAAGTAAATCACTTCCTCGAAAGAGGCGTTGGCGGCGAGGTCTTGTATCTTATAGCCCCTGTACGAGAGGCGGCCCTCTGTGCCTTCTACCCGGCTGATCGAAGTGTTGCCTACCGATACGCCTTCCAAACCTTTTGTCTTTACAGCATTGGACATATCTTTACATCCTTTCCTCATTGAAAAGTTGAATGTCAAGGAACGGGCGACATGCACCCACATGTATGACGGTTTGCTTATAGTATACGCATTGTGCCCATTTTTGGCACGTCATCCAGCCTCGGCTTGACCCTCCAGCCCTTCGAGCAAGGCCTCGTCCATCGGGAAGGAGTGCTCCGGGGCTGGGAAGCGGCCCGCGCGCACGTCTTCTCTGTACTGTTGGAAAGCCTCACCCAGCGCCGCGCCGAGGTCGGCGTACTTGCGGGCGTGCTTGGGGGTGAAGTCGGGATACCACCCAAGCAGGTCGTGGACGATCTGCACCTGCCCGTCGCAGCCTGCCCCGCCGCCTATGCCTATAGTCGGCACGCTCAGGCGGCGCGTGATGAGGGCTGCCAGGGGCGCGGGCACTGTTTCGAGCACCAGGGCGAATATGCCTGCCTCCTCCAACCGTATAGCATCGCGCAAAATCCGTGCCGCCGCTTCTCGCGTCTTGCCCTGCACCCGGTGTCTGCCCAGCACGTTGATAGACTGCGGGGTCAGCCCCAGGTGGCCCATCACAGGCACGCCCGCCGCCACCAACCTCGCTACCGTAGGGGCCACCGCCGCCCCCTCCATCTTCACCGCTCGCGCTCCGGCTTCTTGCAAAAAGCGAGCTGCGTTACGCATCGCCTCTTCCTCGCTCACACTGTAGCTCATAAACGGCATGTCGCCTATCACCAGGGCACGTTGCACCCCCCGGCTGACCGCCTTCGTGTGGTGCAGCATATCTTCCATCGTCACCGGCACAGTCGAGTCGTACCCCAGCATCACCTGGCCCAGCGAGTCGCCCACCAGGATAGCGTCAATGCCCGCAGCGTCTACCAGCCTGGCAGTAGAATAGTCGTAGGCGGTGAGCATAGTGATCTTCTCGCCACGCTCTTTCATGGCGCGTAGCTTGGTGGTAGTCACCCGCTCGGCCTGTTTGCTTTTTGTGCCGTCGGGAGGCAGTTCTGCTATAGACATGGTTCGCGTCTCCTGTGAGAGGGTGCAACCGGCAACCCTGTTTAGTTCAGCCTGGTGGGCGATTGCCCGTTGGTGTAGATAGTCTTGCCCCAAGGGTCGTACCTCTGCTGGGAAGCAACCCCACCTGTAGATGGGCACAGCTGTTTCCTACGCTTACCAGATGGATGCTGAACCAGTGGTTCAGCCCTCAAAGTACGATAGCAGACACTCGATTGCTTCCTCACCAGCGAGTTTGGCTGTCGAGATAAATCTCTCTACTTCCACATCTCCGTTCTCGAAGAACTCAACTTCCCAGCGCTCGCCGGGCACAGCCACACAAACCATTATGGTCTCACGGACATGAAGAAGCGTGTATGAAGCATGCAATTCTTCGAGCCTGTCTAAGAATTGTAAGAGTTTTAGCATCCAGAGGACTCCTGCATTGCTCACACGATGTTTCGCGAAATGTTACTTACCCTTATCGAACCTGCCATCAGTAAGCAGCTTCTTAATGTCCTTATAGCCAGGGACATTATTCTCCGCTCTCTTCACAATCTTCTCCCAGCTAAGGCTAAACTAACCAACTGTATTCTTGAACTTCCTTCTATGTTGCAGTACAGCAGTAACACTCATTAATACTAATATCGTGAGGAATAACGACATCATATATTGCACTAAAGCTATCCTAAACGAAACGATACGTGCAAATAGAAGTACAAGCCCAATTATCGAGAGTAATAGTAGTGAGACGGCCCAGCGTATTGAGACTGCATTGTAACTGGCATATGTTGTCTGTCCAGGATAGATAACAAGACTATTACTCAGTAGGGTGAAGAAACGCTCACTATATCTCCGATATAGCCCGAACGCATCTATTACCGCCCAAGGGGGTGATATTATTGTAACTGCAACTGCGGTGTCTTGATCAGTCGACCGACATACGATGTGGATACTGGTAGAGGGTAGCACTCCATAGGTTCTTAGTTTAGCATCGTATTCTCTTCGATCCCGATGAGCACTAACGTTGCTATAGCGCGTACTCTCCTGCAGCAATGTACTAATCTGTTTCGTAACGCTCTCAATATCGGCAGCGAACAACTGCTCTGCTCGAAATATTACGGCCATAGGGGTTCCTTTCGTTTAGTGCAATATTACATTGTTCTTGAGCGAGATTATCACAATTGCAGCCTACTGAACCTATACCATAAACAGGATGTAAGACTACTGATTAGGTAGGTGTGCTAAACGGTGGTCGCCCATCAAGATGGGCATGAAGCTTATGTTGAAGCCAAGAATGGGCATCGTGTGAGCATGAGTGTGGTAATGAAACCATAATTGGAGCCTGCTTTTGCCACTGTTGTAGGGCTTCTGCACCTCACCATTGTTTAGCGCACACGTACCACTGGTTGCTCAGAAGCGATCAATTACTGTGATTGTTTAGAGCTTTATACCAGGCAGATCGCCTTTTGTTATCCTCCATACGAGCAACCGCAAACAACTAATCATCAGTATTATTGCTACTAGCCATAGCTGATTGCTCGTATCTTGCCTTCAACAACACGTCACGATTATGGTCTAAAGTTATCTCACGGTGACGTTTTTCCTTTGATCTGGCGGTATGAACGAAGCATCATTTGCTGCATCCATAGCAAATTTAAAGATTGCACCCTCACCGGAAAGCGGAGCAGCCACATCGTACGTATGGATCAAACATCCATTCTTATCATAGGAAGATATAGTGGCTTGTCCCGTCTTCTCGTTGTAGTCGATTACGATACTGCCATCTGAACCAGCATCATACGCCGCCATATCGTACAAGTTAGCTACATGATCCTTCTCAGCGGTCAAGGCCATTATTGAGGCTGCTGTACCAGTTCCTGCAGCCAATCCACAGAGTAAGCAAACAACACCAATCAAAGTAGACATAGCTCCCAGACCAACTGCCGATGCATCTATTTCGTTTTGCCACCTCCTCATCAATGAGTTCTTGAATGCAACAATAGCCTTTCCTCCTTTAATCGTTACTGAACGATGGCCCGTAGGATCAATAAACCGCAAAGGGTTGTTTAGCACATAGCTGTACCTATTCAGCGCCTGCGGGTTATCCGGCCCGGAAGGATCAGCCTTTCCTCTATCCTCCCCACTAAGCTGAAAGTTGAACCCTTTCTGCAAAGGAAGTTGGTTCTCCCCCTGTGCAGATGATGCAAACCCGCTCTCATGGAAGTCTACCGTAAGGCGAGAGTTCTGCCAAGCGCCCACGCTGCCCCCAGCCCCTCCCACTCCCGATGCGGCCCCAAGCACTATGCTGTCGGGCGACACAAACCTGGCAAGCACAGGGTCGTAGTACCTTGCATGGTAATACATCAGCCCCGTGTCGTCCTTAGCCTGCCCTGTGTAGTTCAGCTTGGTGGGCGATTGCCCGTTGGTGTAGATGCTCTTGCCCCAAGGGTCGTACCTCTGCTGGGAAGCAACCCCGCCGTTAACAGCTTCAGTTGGATCGGCAACTACAGGACTACTGTCATGGACGTGACGACACTCTCAGGACTTTTCCCTCCTAAAGTGATTTACGGATATAAACAGGAGGAATAGTCCAGAACCAAAAAGGAATGCAAGGCAGCCGGTGAGAAAAAGCACCGACCCGAGACTTATATCGGCTTTATCAACCTCAAACCCTTCGAGGGAGAACGGCAGGAGCACGGCCAAGCCAATGAGCCCTATTCCGCATAGGGCAACGACCAGTGCGGCAAGTGCCCTTAGTAAAGAATCTACAGCCATTGCTTCTATCGGCCTCCGTTACTGCATCCACGTTGGCTATGAACTATCTAAATCAAATCTCGATCAGGGTGTATATCCTCTAAGCAAAGGTCCTCCAGTGGAATCCCAAAGCCCTGCGCTTGCTGATGCATTAGGGAGATTAGCGCATAATAAGTCATCAGTTTGCCCACGTAGTAATCGTTGTCCTCTGTGTCACGGTACTGTTCTCTTTCTAATTTCGCGTTCCGAGCATCCTCTCTCAATAAGTAGCCCAGGTCTCGTAGGTAATACTTGTAGGTTTGTGGATCGGGTAGTTCTGTCATTCGTTTATCCTTCTAGCTCACGCCGTCCTTACGCTGCCCTGTATAGTCCAGCTTGGTTCGGGTGACACCTCCTTCGGCCTCCCTTATTCCCTGGCCGCATCTTGCCTCAGGGTCGTACTCCGCCGGGAAGCTACCCCACTTGGTAAGAGAACCACCACCGACTAGCGGCTGTTGTGTTCTTACAACTCCTCCACAAGCTGCCACCAAAATCTGATCCTGCGTATCTCACTATACTCGCGCCACGTGGGCTTCTGAGCCAGGAACTCGTGGTGAAAATAGTCCGTGAGATTCTTCCCATAGTAAATAATGTCTGTTTGGTGTACTGAGAAAATAGGATTACCTGCAAGGTGGGGTTCTTCGGGAATATACCGGTGTGAGTATACCGGAATAAGGGTAGGTGCTTTAGCTAATTCTCTTTGCGCCATTCTCAGAGCTACAGATTTATCCTCCGGCCTCGGACCCCACTCTGCCACCCAGAATCCATTGTTGGTTATGTCGAAGTATACGCCATGGGCGGGCCATTCAAGCCTACTCTTTAGTGTTGTGATATCATCTTTGCGCCAGTTTGGAAAGCCCTCTGATACAGGGAGTGCGTACTGCAGAAATCCACGTAGATCGTCTGGAAAACGGAAGCCAAAGGTCTTCTCGATTTTGCTTACCTCTCCATCGGTGAGACCGCCCTCCAAGACGACGTTAGCCTCCTGCAAGACAGCAGCCAGACTAGCAGGGTCGTTACTGGGCATATATTCGTAATCTCCTCCCGGCAGACAAGCCCACTTACTATACAACCATCTCACAACACAATCACATCACAACCGCACCGCGCCAACAGAAAAAGCGCTCATGCCCACCTGTGTAGGCATCAGAGTAAGAGCACAGACAGAGATACCCGGAAAAATCACAGCATAACGATGCTACTGAACGCTGTTGCCGCTACCAGAAACAGCCTCACCCCCTCATCGGACACAGTTTGCAGGGCGTAAGCGCCCGTCCCTGAGGGGCCGTCCAGCGCCTTGAGCCGCCCGGTCCACCGGACGGAGAAGTTGTCCGCTTTGATCTCTTTCTTGCTTAGGATCGCTAGCCGGACCAATGGAGTATAGGTCTAGAAACCGTTGCTCTTGAGCCATAATGCTCTCGTTCTTTGATTACAAGTAGCTGACTAACCAAATGTTCGTGATATTGCCGTCATGGACACTTGATATGTTGGAGGCATATATCTCCCCCTTCAGCATGCGTCAACCACCAGCTATAGTTCCTATAGTCAATCTCTTGCCCGCACTTGCAGCACTTGGTGGGCCAGCCATCGTAACGGAGCCTGACCAAGTCCGCAAGTGTCGCCTCATGTAAGTAAGCTGTAGCTTCGTGCTCTGAAAGACCCAGTTCCTCGGGCCACGGCGTTTCTATCTCACCCGCGTGGAACCTGCCTACAGCATTGTCGAAGATTGCCTCGGCCTCCTCGTATGAGATAGTTGCCGTATGAAGTAACTGTAGAAGGTCAAGGGACACTTATCTCCCTTCGTGGTACAGGCGGTTTGGTCATCTGACCAGTATTCGGGTCCATTGACTCGAGGTGGTTCCCATTGCGGTCGTAGACTTCGATAGCTCTATGGGTGTGATCCCAATCGTAGTATCTTCTATCGCGCCCTATACCGCTCATTTTTCTCCCGTTCCCCGCATTAGCAAGGCCTTTCCAGACAGGGCTATTGGCTTTGTTAAGTGTGGTTGGTAGAGGTAGTGTGGGAGGCAGTAGCTGCCCCTTCGGTACTATCACAGGTCCGGTCAGGCTCGGCCCCGCGTTGGGTGGTTGCCACTTCAGTTGCACGATGGCGTTGCCGCTCCCCTCGTAGTACTCCACCCGTATGTCGTACTCTTGCCCTCCTTGCAGGCTCACCTGCACGCTATCGGTGGTCTCTAAGTGCGCTCCCCAGTTGTCTATGAGCAGTTGCCCTCCCCGGCCACAGCCTCACCCCCTCATCCTCACCCTAATACTGTACAGTAGGTGTAGATGGAGCAATAGTAGAGGGTTGTCCTATAGGGGGTGAGACTGATTGATTGAATTTAGAGAAAGCCACAGAATAGGCAGGTGCGCCATCTTTGTTACTTGAAACCGTATAGTGATCTATTAACATAGTGCTCTTTTCAATCCATACATGGATGTAAGCCTCGGTACTGCCGGTTATATCTGCTGGAGCAGCTATATTCTCGTTTCCGGTTCCATCAAACGTGAATGTCACATGCAGCATAGTAGTTCCTCCTGCTTGTTCATCTCCTACAATGCTTACTTGTTTTGCGCCTCTCATATCGTTCAAGATGCGTGTGTGGGGCATCCAGCCATCCATTAACTGAACAGGCACTTCTTCATAAGAGGTTTCTCCATTGAATTGAGCATATCTATGTGTATCAATACGCACCATTCTAGTAGTATCTTCTTTGTCAACAATGCTTATCCGCTCGCTGGTAGGGCTGCTGAAATCACCTTCCACCCATAAGGAGGATGAGGGCCGTTTGAGGGACTCCTCAATGAAGTGATAACTCTTAACGTTTTGCATAGCTTCTATACTTATGTTCAAAACGTCCTCAGGTGAACTATAAGCTGTTTTGCTCAATGCAACGGGCCCACAGCTGCATAAGAGGATAGCTGCCAGCAACGTTATCAAAGTTGGGGTTTCGCTTCTGGTTATGCTCATAATCATCTCCTTGCAATCTTCTTTATGTGCTTCGATATTGGATAAATCGGAGGCTCCGTCCTCGTGTCCAGGTGCGCCTTTTCGTCCGCGAGGGGCAAGGTGCTCTCGGCAAGATCGCTGTACACCTGCGCCAGACGCGGGTCAAGGGCTTGCAGCGCCTCCGAATGGCGGGCGACTGTGCCTGCATCTCCCCTGGCGATGGGGCCGGTGAGGGCAGAGGGCAGACCCAGGCTCTCCAGATTGTCCACCGTGCCCCGTATCAAGGGAAGTAGATAGCGCAGGGCAGTGTCCCTGTCCGGGGCTATTCCATCGAGCACCAATAGGCCGGACGCCAAAGCCGCCAGCGTCACCGTATAGTTGGAGGCGATAACGGCGGCGGCATGGTACAGCGTCTTCTGCTCTGCGCTCAGGTGGAGCGACCCGCCCCCCAACACCGCCACCAACCTGTCCAACTGCTCAACCAACGCCGGGTCGCCTTCCAGGGCAAAGGTCGAGCCGGGCATGTGTCGCATCGCCGCCTCAAGGTCGGCGAAGGTCTGCAAAGGGTGGAACGAAGCGACAAGCGCGCCCGCGTCCCTGGCCGGCTGCAAGACCTCGCTTGACAGCGCGCCTGAGCAATGTACTACCCCCTGCCCCTTGCGCCACCCCCCCGCCTCGGCTATTTGCAGGCAGAGCGGGCCGATAGCATCGTCGGGCACGGTAAGAAAGACCAGGGTTGAGCGGGCGACGGTGGCCTCAGCGAGAGATGCCGTACCAGGCTCAAGTCCGGCGGCCTGTGCCATGCGACGGCTACTCTCCAGCGTGCGCCCCGCCACAGCCTGCACATCAACGCCGCCTGCGTGGAGGAGCGCAGCCAACGCTGTGCCCACCTTGCCCGCCCCGATAAAGCCGACGGGGCCGAATAGCGCGCCCGACGATGCCTTTTGTGCGCCGGTGCGTTGCATATCAGCGAATGTTGCCGGCATAAAAATAGCCCCCTGCCAAGAATTAGGCACGGGAGCACAAAAGAGGATTGCGCGAGGGTGAGCCGCGCAAGCCGTTCTACAAGAGATGTCCGCCATCTCGGTCCCGTGCAGGATCCAAGTGGTCCAACCGTATTATATCACGCATGGCAAGGGTAGACGAGTCCGTAAGCGTTCAGACCTGGGGTATGAGCGAAGCGGGGGGCAACGGTCTGTAGGGGCCTGAATTGGCGTAGCGAAGGGTAGGGGCACGGCGCGCCGTGCCCCTACGGACGCGCACATTTTCATTGTCGGTTGTGGCATGAGGGCCATGATTACTCAGAATGACATAGTATAGCATTCCCTCATCTCCCAACGATGTAGTGTAGCATAGCTTGGGATGTGGGTAATCACCGGCATACGAGTCAGCTAGAGGCTTCTTCTTCGCCCCGTTGGGCGTAAAGCTCGCGCTGCTCGCGCTCCAGGTCGAGGCGGTCGGTGCGTTGTGCGTTGAGCACTCTCAGGAGCACCACTGCGGCCACCATCAAAGCCAGCAGGGAAACCGCCCAGCCCGCGATGAGCAGCGTGTTGTTGTTGCCGAACAGGGTGCGCCCCAGATACCCCGCGCCGCAGAAGGCGATGCCCGTGACGAGCAATATCCAGAAAAAGACGTTGCTGCACCCTTCGCTCTGGCTGCGTTCCACCTCGGATATCCGGCGGCTGATTTCGTACTGCTCCTCGGCGAACGGCTCCAGGCCGATTGTGTTGCCCCGCCGCTGCACAAGATACTCGCTGCCGCAGTGTTTGCAGGCCAGGTACTGCACCCTGGGCATCACAGTCAACCGCGACCCGCAGGCAGGGCAGGCGATCCTTACTGAGTCTACTTCCATGCCTCTATTATAAATGAGAACAGGAAATAGGAGGGAGGCCCGTGCCGGAGGCCAAGGGCCTTTCCCGGCAATCTTGCCTGGTGAGTGAGAATGAGTAGACCCCGCGTTTGCACTCAGGTTGTTGACTAGCCTCACGGGGTAGAGTAATATGGCCTCACAGGACAAACTCAAACCAATATAAGCGTGCGGTTATCCACTACATCTCATTTCTATGCCTCCACCCAACATCAACCGACCCCAGCCGGCCCCCACCCCCCGCCAGGGATGGCCGGGGCAGGGCCACGTGCGGGGAGCAACGCCCACCGCCGGCTATCAGAGCTACCACGCACGGTACAGCCGCCTGGTACCCGACCTGCGGCCCGGCGAGATGATCGTGGTGGTGCAGCGTCGCCACTACTCGGTTTTATTGCAGTCCACGTTGGGGCCGTTGCTCCTGCTAGGGGTTTGGGTGGTGGGCCTCCCGTTCGTGCTGAGGTTCATCGGGGAGTTGGGAACAGCCTCCTTTTCGACAGCCCAGGCCGCGCCCGACTGGGTGGCCGGCCTGCTCACGGTAAGCTACCTTGCGACGGCTGCGCTCCTTTTGCTGTGGGCCGGCTACGTTTATCTGGACTGGAAGGACGACTGGTTGGCGCTGACCACACTCCGGCTGATAGAGATGGACAAGACCCTTTTCCAACACGAAACCCGGCGGGAGGCGCCTCTCGCTAAGGTGCAAAATATCGTGGCCGACTACCCACGCGCCCTCAGTATGGCTCTTGACTTCGGCGACCTGACGGTGGACACGGCGGGCATCGGGGTGCTGTTGTTCCGCGACCTACCCCACCCAAGAGCGATGCGCGAGGCTATATTCGCCCAACAAGCTGCCCTCAAAGCGCATCAGCCCCCACCTGAAGCCCGCCGCAAAGCCGCCATACGCTCGCTTCTCAACGGCGCGGACCCCCAGGTCCACAACCGGCCAACCCCACCCAATGGCCTCCCTCGTATGCCCGGTAGAGGCAACACGCAACTTATGGAGGACTCGTCCGTTTCAGGTTACGGGGTGCTCAACAAGATATTCCCCTTCTCCCCACAGCGCGCCGACGGCGGCGTGACCTGGCACAAGCACTGGGGTTTTCTGTTCAAGGGGCTGCTGTGGCCCTCTGCGGTCTACTTCCTTGCCCTGGCAGGTTGGTTCGCACTGAGGGTGAGCGGCCTGCTTACGCTGCTGGGCGAGACCCTCGGCGGCATCCTGGGTTGGACGGTCGTGCTGCTCTTGCCGGTGTGCCTGCTGTGGGGCCTGTGGAACTGGGAGGACTGGCGCAACGACCTGTACCGCCTGGACCACGAGCGGGTATACCACATCGAGAGCTTGCCGTTCGGCCTGCGCGAGGAGTCCAAAGAAACGCTGATAACCCGCATCACCGATGTGTCCTACACTGTGCCCAGCCCATTGGCCCATCTCCTCAACTTCGGCAATGTGGTAATCAAAACGCCCGGCGAGTCGGTGGAGTTCGTCTTTAGAGGCATCCCCCGCCCCCGTGAAGTGCAGGCCGAGATCATGGCTCGCGTGGACGAGCACCGCCTGAAAGACAACGCCGGGGTGGACCGCGAGATAGAGGCCTGGATCAAGGCCTACGACGATGTGAAGCGAGGAAGATAAGACGAGACGGTGAAACCCCATACGTAAGAGCAGCCATGTAGAATACAGTCTGGTGAGAGATTACGCATGGTAGGGGCACGGCGCGCCGTGCCCCTACGGACGCGCACATTTTCATCGGCGGTTGTGGCATGAGGGCCATGATTACTCAGAATGACAAGGTGTAGTGAGGATGGGCATAACCAGTGTGGGTTGCGCTCGTTGTTCTGCATAATGATGTGGGTAATCATCAGAATATGGTCTGTTATATCACACAGAGAAGGGTCTTTGTTTATGCGAATATCACGAACGATCCGAACGGCGGTTATACTCCTGGCCGGCTTATCTTTTGCAGCGCCGCCTGTTGAGGCTGCCCTCACCCCCGCTTCGGCCCCCGCTTCGGCCCCCGCTTTGCTCATGCCCGCGCCGAGCTTGGCTTTCCACGACCTGTTTCAAAACCAAAAGGGCGTTATCGTTTCCGTTCGTGCGGGATTCGGCGATAGCGGCTCCTACATGATGGGGGAGTGGTTCCCGGTAAGGGTAACGCTGGACAACCCGGCGAGCGGCAGTAATCTGCGAGTGCGGGCCGAGGTGAGCTTGAGCGGCAACTCAAGTAATACGGGAGGCATATACGCCCGCGACCTGGACCTGCCGGCGTCGTCGCACAAGCAAATAACCCTGTATACCTACTCCAGCGACTTCAACCACTCGATAGAGGTGCGCGTGTTGCAAGGCGAACAGATGATCGCGCGCGCTACAGCCGCCATAGACCCCATCCAACCGGACTCCGGCAGCATAATAGGCGTGGTGTCGCCCGATAGCTCCCTGCTCAACATATACAAAGGCGAGCCGGTGGGCCACCCTGAGACAGCCCCAACATCGAACCAGTACGGCGGTGGCCCTCCGCAGCCGAACAACGGCGAGGGGGCGCAGGCCACCGTAGCCCACATCTCCCCGGACGACATACCGGCGCTCTCCGTGGCCCTCAACGGCCTCGGTGGGCTGGTGTTCGACGATGTAGACACGGCGGCTCTGGCGCAAGAGCAGAGGGATGCAGTGGCCTCCTGGGTGGGCAGTGGAGGCACTCTCATAGTAACGTCACGCCCCGGCGGGGCCGACACGTTGGCCGGCTTCGGCGACCTGCTGCCCATCACGCATGCCGGCGGCACGCGCACTCTGGGCGGTTTGCAGGCATTGAGTGGGCTTGTCGCCATGCCGATTACCCCCACTACCTCCATCATAGTGCCCGATGCCCGGCTAAAGACGGAGCCGGAAGTCGACGGCAGAGCGCTTGCCCAACAGGATGGCGTGCCCCTGGTGGCGATGCGCGATCTGGGGGAGGGGCAGGTGGTGTACATGGCGCTGTCGCCCGGCGCCGACCCCCTCAAGACCTGGGACGGCACGGTGCCCCTTCTGCGGCGCGTGCTGGCCGAACATGCGCTTCGCCCCTCGTTCGGCGCGGCCCGGCGAAACGGTTACTACGGCTACGGTTCTACACAAGTGTTTGACTTCTACGGCAGCATTTTCGAGTTGCCCGGCCTACAACTGCCCAGCCCGCTCATCCTGGCGCTCTTTATATTTGTGTACATACTGCTGGTTGGGCCGGTGAACTACCTGGTACTGAAGCGGATGCGACGGACGGAGTTGGCCTGGATAACAATACCGGCCACAGTAGCGCTTTTCTCGATTGGGGCTTACCTGGTAGGCTACCAGGCGAAAGGCGGCGAGCTGGTGGCTGTGCGCGCCAACGTGCTGCACACCGAACCGGGCCTTGCAAAGGCCGCCGCCCGGCAGTTCCTAGGCCTCTTTTCGCCCACCCGCAACACCTACAGCATAGAGGTGGGCACAGATGCGGCAGCCACCGAAGTGAACCCCGACAGCTACGGCGGCTCACCCTCGTCGCGGCCCGCTGTTGTGCTGGCCGGCGGCGCCGGCACCCGTATTGAGGGCATCAACGTCAACACCTGGAGCCAGAGGAGCTTCATGGCCGAGAGCAGTTTAGCGGCTCAATCGCCTCTGGAGGTCAAGCTCCACCTGGGCAACAATACGATAGAGGGCACGGTAACGAACCGTAGTGGAAGTGCCTTGCAGGATGTGGCCCTGCTGCGAGGCCGCGCAGTGCAGCAGATCGGCTATCTGGCTCCCGGCCAACAGGCCCCGGTCAAAATCGAGGTGGTAGCCGCAGCATACGTAGCTGGCTCCCCGGTGGACCTCCTGCCCCTGCCGCCCGGCGTGCAGGACCCTACTCAAGGCAACAATCTCAACTATATCGTCGGATTCGGAAGCAGCAAAGAAACCAGTAACGAGCAGCGCAGCTACAATCGTCGGGTGCAGTTGCTGAACATGGAGTTGGGGTCGCTGCTTACCGATGTACAGCCCGAAGACATGAGTGTGCTGTCGGTTGCCTGGGGAGCGCCGCCCACAACTGATTTTCGGGTCATGCAGAACGTGCGTAACGAAGATATGAGCTTGTGGACCGGCCGGCACCTTGTTACGGGCGAAGGTCAAGGTGGGGGCAGTCTCAATAAAGGGAGTACACCGGTTTCGCTCTATTCCCCAGGCAAGAACCCCTCCTGGAGACCGTTGGACATCACCGACATCCCGCTTGAGCCATACGCCGACCTGCTGTACAAGTTGCCGCCGGGCACGCAACCACAGAACTTGACCGTAAGATACCAGGTAAGCGACCGCTCTAAGAGCGAGCCCGTAGAACTGCAAGGCTACAACAGGCGCACCGGAGAGTGGGACCGCCTCATGCGCATGCGGACCATGCCACAGGGGGGCGACTTCAGCATACCGAACCCCGCCGACTACACCGCCCCCGGCGGCGATGTAACCCTGCGCCTGGTACATGAGCCGGGCGGCACGGCCTCGGCTATCGGATTCAGCACCCTTGACCTGCTGCTGAACAGCGCACCATGAGAAAACGCCGTACACAAACAAAAGAGGTGGCTCTATGGCACTGAACTACGTAGTCGAAACCGAAAACCTCACCAAGCGATACGGCGCCTTCCTCGCGCTGCATAACCTCAACCTGAGCATCGAGCAAGGGGCGATATACGGCTTCATAGGGCCGAACGGCGCGGGCAAAACCACCACCATGCGTATCCTCTCCACTCTCCTCGAGCCGACGACCGGCCAGGCGTGGGTGGCAGGCTACCCCGTGACCGAGGCCCCCCACGAGGTGCGCCGCAAAGTCGGCTACATGCCGGACTACTTTGGCGTGTACGACAACATGAAAGTATGGGAGTACCTGGATTTCTTTGCCGCCGCCTACCAGGTCCCCCAGGAGCGGCGCAAAGGGCTGGTAGGCGACCTACTGGCGCTCGTTGACCTGGGGGTGAAGCGCGACAACTTTGTAGAGGAGCTGTCGCGGGGCATGAAGCAGCGCCTGTGCCTCGCCCGCACCTTAGTCCACGAACCCGACCTGCTCATCCTCGACGAGCCTGCCTCCGGCCTCGACCCGCATGCCCGCATCGAACTGCGCGAACTGCTCAAAGAGTTGCGCTCGCTGGGCAAGACCATTCTGGTGTCGTCCCACATCCTGACCGAGCTTGCCGAGCTATGCACCCACGTGGCGATCATCGAGCGGGGGCAACTGCTGGTGAACGGCAGCGTAAACAGTATCCTGGCAGCCATGCAGCCGGCCCGCGACATCTACGTGCGGGTGCTGCATGCCGCGCCGGAGGCAGCCGCGCTGCTCGGCGCGCTGCCGGGGGTGCTCAGTGTGCAGATGCTGCCTGTGGGCTACAGACCAAGCCAACTGGGTACGCCGATTCCGCCGGCCTCTACTCCGGCTACCCTGCCTGTGCCTGCCCTCACCTCAAGCGGTATGCCCGCCCCACCTGTGGACCCGATACCTCTACCGCATGCCTCACCGGGTGCGTCCGGCTCAGGCGCGCAGTGGGTAGCGCCCCCCGACAGCCCGGCCACCCTCTACATGCGGGTGCAAGGCGATGATGCGCTGCTGCACACTATGTTGGCGCAGCTTATGAGCAGGGATATACCTGTATACGCATTTGAGGAGTCAATAGGCGACCTGGAAGATATTTTCCTGCGGACCACGAAAGGGCTGGTGCAATAATGCAAGTCAACCCCGTCATCGTAAAAGAGTTGAGGGGCCGTATGCGGGGGCCGCGCGCCACGGTAATAATGACTATTTACCTTATTGTGTTGAGCGGGATAACCTTGCTGGTCTACTGGCTGGCTCAGGCTACTCTGGGGAACAACACCTTGCAGTCGTCGCAGGTGGGCAAGTCGTTGTTCGGCGTGCTGGTGGTGTTCCAAACCATCCTGGTATCGCTCCTCACGCCCGCCTTCACAGCGGGGTCCATCACTTCCGAGCGCGAGCAAAAGACGTTCGACCTGCTGATGATCACTTTGCTGCGCGCCCGCTCGGTAATATTCGGCAAGTTGGGGTCGGCGCTCTCCTATGTGGTGCTGCTTATCCTGGCGATAGCCCCTCTGGAGAGCCTGGCGTTTATGTTCGGTGGGGTATCGCCGGAGGAGATTTTCTTCTCGCAAATAGTGATGGTGATGACTGCTCTGCTGTTTGCCTCAGTGGGCATCTTCTGGTCGTCTTTCCTCAAAAGCAGCGTAGCGAGCAATGTGCTCACCTACGGCACGATACTTTTCCTGCTGATAGGCGTGCCGGTGCTGTACCTGACCATCATGGGCATCAACAGCGCAGGCAGCACCCAGCCTTTGACCGACTCGCCCGGGTTTTGGTACACGAGCGGCATCGTGTTGTCCTCGAACCCAATGATCGCTATGGGCATCAGCGAGACCTTTATCACAATGGGCGACCCCCTATTCATCTACACCAGCAACACCCTCGCCAACGGACACTCGGTGCTGGTAGTGTCGCCCTGGCTGCTGTTTTGCATCGAGGCCCTCATCTTGAGCGCCCTCCTGGTACTGATCAGCACGCGCGCCGTTCAGCCGGTGCATTATGGGTCGAACCGAGGCCGCAAGGTCAGACCACCCGTGCATGGCCCCGCGCCTCCCGCACAGGTGGGTATCGAGGGCGAAAGCGAGCGTCGGGAATAGGAACTTTCCGCCGCGCATACGCGTTATCCTTTATAATCACACTATGAACCTGAAGCACCCCACCGGCGCCAAATCTGTACAACCCTCCGATCCGCGCCTAAGGCAGCTTTACGGCGTGCTTCGGCAGGTGCAGAGGCGTTTTAGGCTGATGGAAGCTGCTCGCCTGCTGCCTACTGCCGCCGGGTTGGGTGTAGGGGCGACCTTCGTGTTGGCGGCGGCGTGGCGGCTCAGGCCGGTGATGCCTCTGTGGGCGCTGCTCCCGATTGGGCTGGGGCTAGTGGCGGCGGCGATGCTTACGGCGTTCCTGTACGCTTGGCTGCGCCCTCGCCCGTTGGCTCAAACTGCCCTGCGGGCCGACCTGCTCCTGGGCCTGGACGAGCGGCTTTCCACCGCCCTCGAAGATACAGCACGGCGCACGCCCCACGCTGCGGCTTTGTACGATGCTCAATTGGAAGATGCCCTCCGTACCGCCCAGCGTATCGTGCCCGGCAAAGACCTGCCCGTCGTGATCGAACGCCGGCGCTTCCTGCCTGCCGTAGCTGCGCTGGCGCTGCTTGCCCTCGCAGTCTGGGTTCCCAGTCCCGCCGGCCTGCACCGCGACGGCGGAGTGCAGGCGCAGATAAACGCCGAGAAGAACAAGATCGAGGCGGTGCAAAAGGCGCTTGAGGCCCAGCCGAACGCCGCAGACCCCCGCATGCAGGAGTTGCTCAAGGAGCTTTCCAGCCTGTCGAGAGACCTTTCAAGAGAAGACCTATCGCGCGAGGAGGCGGTTGCTCGGCTGTCGGAGGCCGAGAGCAAGCTGCAAAAGACCCTCGACCCCCAGGCGCCGGCAGAGCGCGCAGCCCTCGACCAGCTTGCCAAGCAACTGGCCGCTTCGGGCAACAAAGATGCCAAAGAAGCGGGCCGGCAGTTGCAAAAGGGCAACCCGGAGGAGGCGGCCAAATCTTTGGAGCAGGCCGCGCAGGAGGCAGATAAGATGACGCCGGAGGAGCGCAAAGCTCTGGTCGAGTCGCTCAGGGCGGCGCAGAACAGCGTGGCCTCCCTCGACCCGGAGCTAGCCCAGAGGCTGAACGACGCGGCGAGCGCCCTGGAGAACAACGACCCCCAGGCAGCCCGACAGTCGCTGGAGAACCTCAGCAAACAGGTAGGCGAAAAGGGGCAACAACTGGCTAGCCAACGGCAGGTCGAGCAGGCGCTTGCCCAAATCCAACAAAGCAAATCAAACATGGCCGCGAACCAGGCGCAGGCTGGCGGTACTGCACAGGCCCTTCTCATGCTGACCCCTTTCTCCGGCACCCCCCAGAAGTTCAGCGGCACTGCCGTAGCGTTGGGTTCACCTGTGAAAGGGCAGGCCGCCGGAACCGGCACGCCCGTGTCAGCGCAGGGGCAAGGTCAAGGTCAAGGTCAAGGACAGGGGCAGCAGCCTGGAGGTGGGGCGGGCAGCGCGCACACCGAGCCTGTGTACGCGCCCCCTGAGCGGCTGAATGCGGTCCTCACCCCTGTGGCTTTGCAGGGGCAGGAGAACCCCAACGGCGAGCAGAGCAGCACTACCACCAACACGAACGCCAACGGCGTAGGTCCGGCCCAGGTTCCTTACGAACAAGTCTACGGCCAATATCGCGAGCAGGCGGGCAACGCCCTCAATGGTGACTACATCCCGCAAGGCTACAAAGACCTGGTGCGCGACTACTTCAACGGCATCGAGCCGGAGAGCCGGCCCCAACCCCAACAACCCTGACAACCCACACACGAACATGAGGGCGTGACGTGCGGTATGCGGTTCACATGTCAAAACAACCGGAATCCTACACCAACCTTGAACATGTAAGAACCACGCGCACGGCCCTCGTGCTCGCCCTGGCGGGCATCATGCTGGCGGCTGCCGGCCTTCGCTTCTACTGCCTGGACTGTCACGGGCTGTGGTACGACGAGGTTGCCTCGGTTGAGGTAGCCCAACGCGGCATGACTGCTATCCTGACCGACCGCTTCGGTTGGATGCAGGTGCAAACACCGCTCCACTACATGCTTGTGTGGCTCACAGTGCAGCCCTTTGATCCCACCCTGAGCGCGGCGCTGGTGCGGCTGCCGTCTGCCGTTGCGGGACTGCTCACCCCTCTCG
>JBBSIX010000007.1:0-24325 GCA_038231875.1 Chloroflexia bacterium
CAAACCGGCCTACGCGCCGGCACGCCGGTGGCGGGCGGAGGAGGCGACCAAGCGGCAGGGGCGGTGGGCAGCGGCATCGTGCAGGAGGGCACGGTGTCGGTAACGCTGGGCACGTCGGGGGTGGTGTTTGCGGCCACCGAGGGGTTCCTGGTGGAGCCTCAAGGCAGGCTACACGCTTTCTGCCATGCAGTGCCCGGACGATGGCATCTGATGGGCGTGATGTTGTCGGCGGCGGGTTCATTGCGCTGGTTCCGCGACGCGCTTGGGCAGGCCGAGCAGGTCGTTGCCCACTTAAACAACGGCGACGTGTACGATCTGCTGACGGCAGAAGCCACCGCCGCACCCCCCGGCTCGGAGGGGCTGATCTTCCTGCCCTATTTGTCCGGCGAGCGCACGCCTCATCCTAACCCGGACGCACGCGGTGTCTTCTTTGGATTGACCCTGCGGCACGGCAAGAGCCACATGGTACGCTCTGTGCTGGAAGGGGTTGCATACGGCCTGCGCGATTCTCTGGAATTGATGCGGGAGATGGGTGTTGAGGTAAAGCAAGTGCGGGCCTCGGGGGGCGGGGCGCGGAGCCTGCTTTGGCGGCAAATCCTGGCAGACGTGTTCGGCACGGAGATCGGCCTTACCAACGCCACCGAGGGCGCGGCTTTCGGGGCGGCTCTGCTTGCGGGCGTGGGCGTGGGCTTGTACAGGGATGTGGACGAGGCGTGCAGCCGGACAATACGCATTACCGCCCAAGTAGCGCCCGGCCCGGATGCCGGCATCTACAACGAATACTACTCCGTTTACCGCGCCCTGTATCCCGCCCTCGCGCCGTGCTTCAAGCAGGTAAGCGAGGTGACGGCGCGGCATGCCGGCTAACTACACTGACTGGATATGATATGGCAAACTTAACGGGCAAAACAGCATTGGTTACCGGGGCCAGCAAGGGCATAGGGCATGCGCTTGCGATTGCGCTTGGCAGGGCAGGTGCATCGGTGGTAGCCGGCTATAACAGCGATGAGGCAGGGGCGCAGGTGGCGGTGCAGCGCATACTGGAAGATGGAGGCAGGGCTATCGCCGTCGAGTCGGACGTGGCAACGGTCGCGGGCTGCCGGGAGATCGTGGAGCGGGCGGTGCGGGAGTTCGGGCGGCTGGATATTGCCTGCTGCCACGCCGGTATCACCAGTTGGGGCCGCTTCCTAGACTACACTGAGGAAGCGTTCGAGGCAGTAACGGCTACCAACCTCAAGGGAACCTACTTTACAGCCCAGGCCGCAGCTCGCCGGATGGTTGAGCAAGGAGAAGGAGGGCGGATAATCGTCACCTCTTCGGTCACGGGCAACCAGGCTGTGCCTTATCTATCTGCCTACGCTATGACCAAAGGCGGGGTGCAGATGCTGGTTCGTAACCTTGTGCTGGAGCTTTCACCCTACCAGATCACCATCAACGCGGTGGCCCCAGGGTCTATCGTCAACGAGCGCAACTTGCGCGACGACCCCAACTACGCCGACGACTGGGCAGGCGTTGTACCTCTGGGGCGGGCGGGGCAACCCCAGGATGTGGCCTCAGCCGTTCTCTTCTTCGCATCCGACGAGGCAGCCTGGATCACCGGCACCACCCTTGTAGTAGACGGCGGCTGGACTGCCTACAGTCCCACGCCCGGCTTCGAGTTCGTGGAGAGGGAAGGCCGAATAGGCACTTAGGGGGCAACATTGAGGATAAACAGCCCGACAAACCCGTTCCGAGAGCATGTGCAGGGGAAGGCCAATGAGCCGGTGACGGTGGCCGCCTTGCTGGACCGTGCTCGCCAACTGCACGGGGCCGCAACCAACTGCACTTTGGAGGCCATCTTCGACAGGCTGGATGCCAACGCCCCCCGCGTCGCCATCATTGGCGGCTCTTCCGACCACCCGGCTCACATCAAGGACTGGGATACAGTTTTGCGGGCGGCGGTGAGCGTTTGGAGGGCCGGGGGCGTGCCGTTCTACTTTGCCGTGCCTGTGGTGTGCGACGGCACGGCGCAGAGTCACATAGGCATGTCGTACTCATTGCAGGCGCGCAACGCCGTTACGCAGATGGTAGTAAACCAGATGGAAGGGCAGGCGTACCATGCGGCCTTCGTCATCCAGGGCTGCGATAAGACCCCGATGGCTATCGTGTCCGCCCTGGCCCATCTCGACGCAGTGCGGCGGCAGCGAGGCGATGCCCCGGTCCACGCCACTTTTGCCCCGGCGCACGTGCTCAAGGGAGGCACAATCCCGCCCGATGTGGTGGCCGAGATACGTGAGTTGGAAGACCGGGCGCGCATGCGAAACCTGCCCGACCTGGCAGAAGACATAAACGACAACCTTCAGTATATCTTGCAGTGTACCACCAACGAGGTGTTCCAGGCGCTGTTTGAGCGGTCCTGCCGCGAGGGTATTCTCACGGCGGAGGCGCACAAAAGCCTTGAGAAGCGGTTGGCGGTCAGCACATGCGATGCGGCAGGGGGCATCTGTGCTTTTCATGGGACCGGCAATTCATCGCGTGACGTGGTGGCGGCGTTCGGGCTGGTTCACCCCTCGGTGGAACTGCTGACCGAGCCGCCCACACAGGCGCAGGTAAACGCCTCGGTGGATGCCTTGTTCGGGATACTGAACCGTGAAGACTACTCAGTGGGGCCGGTTGTGACGCGCAATATCGCCAATGTAGTGCGGGTACACAGCGCGCTGGGCGGCTCGTCCAACCTGATGATGCACATCGTGGCCGCGATGGTCTATGCCGGGCATAACTTCAGCCTGTGGGACATGGAGAGGATACACGGGGCCGCCCCTGTGCCTGACATTTTCGACTACTCGCTGACCCAGGGGCGCGATATATTCGCATTGGCTCAACAATGTTGCGCCGGACAGATACGCGGCATGGAGACCGTCTTTTATGAACTTACTCGCAACGGCGTGCCCCTCGACCTCGACGCCCCCACCGTTGTTGGGCAGACCTGGCGGGAGCGGCTGCTTGACACGCGCAACTTGAGCGCTGATGGGGTGCCGGAGAACCCGATAATCCTGTCCACCCCGCGCCGCGCCTTTTCCGGCGTGGACGTGCTGCGGTCCAACTGGTTCGAGTCGGCTGTCGTCAAGACCAGCGGCATGCCCGATGCGATGATTGACAAGTTCGACGACAAAGTGGCCCTCGTCCTCTACTTCGAGAGCGAGGAGGCGGCAAACGATGCCCTGGTTGACCCCGATATGCTCGATAATTTCAGGCATACGCCCGGGGTCACAGGGGAAGTGCTGCGCCGCATCTACCGTTACAACCGAGCGCCGCAGATGCCCCTCGATGAGGCGGTAGCCGGCGAGGAGTTGTATGACGAGATGGTAAAGACACATACTCTGCGTATCGCTATTGTGATAAGTGGACAGGGGCCGGAGGCGTATGGCATGCCGGAGATGGCGGTTCCGTCGTTTCGTGTCAACTACAACCGAGTGTTGCGCCAACTGGTGACGCTGATCACCGACGGGCGCTATTCGGGGACCAACTTCGGCGCGTCGCTGGGCCACGTCACACCGGAAGCGATGAGGGGCGGGGGCATACTCTATCTACAGACCGGCGATCTGCTGCATCTGAGCTTCCGCGATGGGCGGATCGACCTGCTGGACCGCGAAACCTTCCTGGCCGGCGACGCTCTACTGCCTTACACGGGCGACCTGGCCGCAGACAGAGTGGCGCTGGGGGAGGAACGGCGGCTGTATCTGCGGCGGCGAGCCCGGCGCATAGCTCCTTCCAACCGCATGCTGCACCACACCGACGCGGCTCACGGCGTAGTGCCTCAGCAGGTGGCTGATTGGGCAGGGGAGGAGCGCTAGTGCCGGACTTGTTCGGGAGGGAGTACGAACCGCAGCAGATGCGCGAGCTTACCGGCACGATGGGGCAGCTTGCCGGCATCCGCTTGCTGCAACTGGCCGACGGCAAACCCAGGGGCATGCGGGTGGCCGAGGTGTACACGGGTAGCGGCTTGCGCTTTTGGGTGCTGCTCGACCGGGCGATGGACATTGGCGCGGCTGAGTTCGCGGGTATGCCTTTGGCATGGCTGCACCCTGCGCTCGGTGGACCCGACCAGTACGAGCCGCAGGGCTACGGTTGGGCGCGCACCTTCGGGGGCGGCCTCGTTACCACCTGCGGCCTGACCTTCTTCGGCCACCCTGAGCACGACGCGGGCGAGCATCTGGGCCTGCATGGTCGCATCTCTCATATCCCAGGCGAGCGGGTGCAGGTTAATGAGGAGTGGCGCGGCGATTCCTACGTGCTTGAAATCAGTGGGCAGGTTCGACAGTCGGTGCTGGGTGGGGAGAACTTGTTGCTTACTCGCAAGATTTCGACCAGCCTGGGTGCGACCTCCTTTGTGATAGAGGACACCGTTCGCAACGACGGTTTCCGGCAGACCCCGCATATGATCCTGTACCACTGCAACTTTGGCTTCCCTGTAGTCAGCCCCCAGTCCGAACTGCTTATCGAGGGTGAGGAGGTGCGTCCACGCGACCCCGCCGCCCGCGCAGGATTAGACAATTACGCTCGGTTCGAGCAGCCTTCGCCCGACTTCGCCGAACAGGTGTTCTTCCACAAGCCCAGGGTGGACGCCGCCGGCTATTCTCAGGCGGCGATAGTCAACCGGGCGCTTGGCTTCGGGGCGTATGTGCGTTACAGAGCCGCCGAACTGCCCTTCTTCGCGCAGTGGAAGATGATGGCCTCCGGCGATTACGTGTGCGGCCTGGAACCTGCGAACCAGTGGGAAACGCCCCGCCACAGGCTGCGCGAGGAGGGCCGATTACGGTTCCTTGCCCCAGGCGAGCAGGTCGCCTATCGCCTGGAGATAGGCGTGCTGGACGAGGCGGCCTCTTCGCGAAACTTGTCGGAAACAGGAGAATAGCATGAGCAACACTTACCTTATTACGGGCGCGATGGGCTGTCTCGGAGCCTGGACCATACGCAACCTCCTGCATGCAGGCGAGCGCGCGGTGGCCTTCGACCTGAGCGTGGACCCTTACCGCTTGCGCCTGCTTATGAGCGACGACCAATTGGCTGAAGTAGCTTGCGTGCAGGGCGACATAACAGACATCGAGACGGTGGAGCGAGTTGTGCTGGACTACGGTGTCACGCACATCATCCATCTGGCGGCCTTGCAAGTGCCCTTTTGCCGAGCCGATCCTGTGCTGGGCAGCAAGGTGAACGTCACGGGCACGGTGAACGTGTTCGAGGCCGCAGCCCGCCACCGAGAGCAGGTACAGCGCGTGGTTTACACAAGCTCCGCCGCCGTGTACGGCCCGGCCAACCTGTATCCACCCGGCCCGGTGCCGGAGAGCGCACCGCTCATGCCCTCTACGCATTACGGGGTATACAAGCAGGCGAACGAAGGTACGGCACGCATCTACGCGCGGGACAACGGTGTGTCCAGCATCGGAGTGCGGCCCTACGTCATCTATGGGCTGGGGCGGGACCGGGGCGTGACCGCCTCGCCCACAAAGGCGATGCTGGCGGCGGCGATTGGGCGTGACTTCGCGATTACCTACGGCGGGCGGTGTAACTTCCAGTGGGGAGACGACGCCACAAAGACCATCATTGCCCTGTGCGGAGTGGCCTGTGAGGGCACGCAGACCGTGAACCTGGGAGGCAGCCGGGCATCGGTGCAGGAGGTGGTGGAGGCTATCGAAGCTGCTGTGCCCGAAATGAGGGGGCGCATCACCCACTCCGATGCTGCCTTGCCTTTCCCAGCCGAGTTGGCGAGCGAGCAGTTACACGGGCTGCTGCCCAACACCCCTGAAACGTCTCTGTCGGCCGGCGTGCGGGCAACAATCGAGTCGTTTCGTGCGTTGGTGGAAGGCGGGAGGATTGATGTAGCGAACGCCTTGAGAGATTAGGAGAAACTATGGAACAGGCCGACCTGATAAAAAGACTGACCGAGATCGTAGGCGCTCAGGGGGTGATCTGGCGGCCTGAGCAACTGTTGACCTACGAATCGGATGCGCTGTCGAACTACCATGTCAGGCCGATGCTGGTGGTGCTGCCCACCTCGACGGAGCAGGTGCAAGGGGTGATGCGGCTGTGCTATGCCGAGGGCATACCCGTCGTGCCTAGAGGATCGGGCACAGGATTGTCGGCGGGGGCGCTGCCGGTGCAGAACGGTATATTGGTGGGCATGAGCCGCATGCGGGAGATACTGGAGATAGACCTGGAGAACGCACGAGCCAGAGTGCAGCCGGGGGTGCTTAACCTGTGGGTGACGCAGCGGGTGGCCCCTTACGGCTTCTACTACGCCCCCGACCCGTCCAGCCAGCAGGTTTGCTCGATAGGCGGCAACGTGGCCGAGAACTCCGGCGGGGCGCACTGCCTCAAGTACGGCTTTACCGTCAACCATGTGGTCGGTCTCACGGTGGTGCTCTCCAATGGCGAGCGGGTAGAGATGGGCGGTAAGGCGGTGGATATGCCCGGCTATGACCTGACTGGGGTGTTCGTCGGCTCGGAGGGCACGCTGGGCATCGTTACGGAGGTAACTCTGCGACTGGTAAAGAAGCCGGAGGTAGTAGCCACTTTGCAGGCAGTATTCGACAGCACCGACGCGGCGGGGGAAGCGGTGTCGAGCATAATCGCGGCAGGTATAGTGCCTGCCGCCGCCGAGATGATGGACAACCTGAGCATCCAGGCCGCCGAGTACGCGGCCCACGCCGGCTATCCGCTCGATGCCGGAGCGATACTGCTGGTGGAGCTTGACGGCCCGCAGGTGGAAGTAGACGAGCAGATGGCCCTGGTGCGGGAGATTTGCACCACGTGCGGAGCGAGAAGTTCCAGGTTGGCCGCGAGCGAGGACGAGCGCACCCTGATGTGGAAGGGCCGCAAAGCCGCCTTTGCCGCCATGGGTCGCCTAAGCCCCGATTACTACGTGCAGGACGGCGTTATCCCGCGCACAGCCTTGCCTCGTGTGTTGAGGGAGATAGCTGCCCTGAGCGAGCAGTACGGGCTGCGAGTGGCGAATGTGTTCCACGCAGGCGACGGCAACCTGCACCCGCTTGTGCTGTTCGACGCCTCTCAACCGGGACAATCCGGGCAAGCGGAGGAGTTGGCGGGAGAGATACTGCACGCCTGTGTAGATGCGGGGGGCAGCATCACGGGCGAGCACGGCGTGGGCTTCGACAAGAAGCGGCATATGCCCGCCATGTTCACCCCCGACGACCTCGATACGATGCAGCTGCTGCGGTGCGCGGTGGACCCGGCGCGCATCTACAACCCCGACAAACTGTTCCCTACGCCCCGGCTGTGCGGCGAACGCCCCGGCCCCTACCGGCCTCACCCCTTGCAGGAGGCGGGCCTGGCGGAGTTATTTTAGCTGCATGAACCCTGAGACACAGCGCCAGACCCCCATATCCGCCGCTTTCCGAGCGGGACAGCCGAGCGACGAGGTGCTGGGGGTGCTGCCCAGGCAGGTGGTTGTGCCGCAAAGCCTGGCAGAGGTGTCGGAGGTAATGGCGTGGGCAAATAGCGAGGGGCTGAAGGTTGTGCCTACCGGACTGGGCACTAAGCTCGACAGGGGCGCGCCTCCCAAGCGTTGCGACATCCTGCTCGACCTGAGCGGCCTAAACCGGATCGTGGAGCACGCGGCCGGCGACCTGACGGTGACGGTGCAGGCGGGTGTGCGCCTTTCCGATTTGCAGGGCGCACTGGCGCAGGCGAGGCAGTTCCTGGCACTGGACCCACCCGTGCCCGGCAGCATCGGCGGCCTGATCGCTACGGCTGACAGCGGGCCGCGTCGCTTGCGGTACGGGGGCGTGCGCGATCTTATTCTTGGAGCCACTTTTGTGCGTGCCGACGGAGTGGTGGCGAGGGGAGGGGGCAAGGTGGTCAAGAATGTGGCGGGCTACGACATGCCCAAGCTGCTCACAGGCTCGCTGGGTACGTTGGGCGTGGTTGTCGAGGCCACCTTCCGGCTTCATCCCTTGCCTGCTGCTTCCTCTACGGTGATGGTAGAATGTAGTTCACCTTTGGAGATAGGTCGCCGGGTGCGGGCCATCCTGCACTCCACCTTAACCCCTACGTGCCTCGACTATTTTGCGGACGAGGCGGGGGGCGCGCTGGCTGTGCGCTTCGAGAGTTCCCCCCGCTCGGTCGAGGCTCAAGCTGCCGTTGCCGGCGAATTGTGGGGCGATGCTGCTCGCGTTCTCTCAGGCGAAGCGGAGGCCGCTTTGTGGTTGGGCTTCGAGGAGGTAACGGCTACCGGCGGGGAGGACGTCCAGGCGCGCCAAGTCAGCACAACAAGCGACCTGCTGGGCTTGCTGGACAAGGCACAGCGAGCGGCAAGCAGAGCAGAGGTGGCGCTGTCGGTGCGCGCCCACGTGGGACACGGCCACGCCCTACTGCGCTGGCATGCGCCCTCTGCCGACCAGGCGCTCCCGCTCTTGCAGAAGGCCAGGGCCGAAGCCGAAGCCCTCGACTCCAACCTTGTGCTGTGGCGCGCCCCTATGCAGGTGCGCCGCGAGATAGACCCCTGGGGCGCGGTGGGCGACGCGCTCTCCCTGATGCGCCGCGTCAAAGCGCAGTTCGACCCGAACGGAACCCTGAACCCAGGCAGGTTTGTTGGGGGTATATAGAATAGAGAGGGTAAAAGGGTAGCTATGCAACAACCCAGAGATAAACAACAGCGCGAACAAGCCTCCTCCAACTACGAGCGGCAGGCGTTTGGGCTGCCGGCTCACATGCAGGCGGCTGCCGAGGCCGCAGGTGAGGCGAACGTGCGGGCAGGCGCACAGGATGTAGGTTACGCCGCCGGGGAGTCGGGGGCGAACGCTGTGCATGCTTCGGCCGGCGGGGGCACGGTGGCGGCGCGGGGCGATAGCTTCGCTTTGCCCCTGTTTGGGGCGTTCGACGGTCACAACCCACCTTCCGAGGAGTTGATTGACGACTGTGTACACTGCGGTTTTTGCCTGCCCACCTGTCCCACATACCTGCTGTGGGGCGAGGAGATGGACTCTCCTCGCGGGCGCATAACGTTGATGAAGGCGGGCAACACGGGCGACGCGGGCATGACCGGAACCTTCGTGCAGCACTTCGACCAGTGCCTCGGCTGCATGGCCTGCATGACCGCCTGCCCGTCGGGGGTGCAGTACAACAAGCTGATCGAGGCCACACGCGGCCAGATCGAGCGCCGCTACCCCCGCACGCCCGGCGACCGGCTGTTCAGACAGCTAATCTTCCGCCTGTTTCCGTACCGCACCCGTTTGCGCTTGCTCGCTCCGCTCCTCTTGCTGTACCGGGTAAGCGGCCTGCAAACTCTCCTGTCCAGGGGCGGCATTCTCGACAAGCTGCCGGTCCGCTTGCGTAGTTTACATAATCTGATGCCCCCTCTAACCATCAAACAACTAACGATGCGCGTGCCCGCCCATGCTGAGGCAAGGGGAGAGCGGAGGGCGCGGGTTGGGGTGCTGCTGGGTTGCGTGCAGGGGGTATTCTTTCCCCAGGTAAACGCGGCCACCGTGCGGGTGCTCGCCTCCGAGGGGTGCGAATTGTTTGCGCCGCCGGAGCAGGGCTGCTGTGGGGCGTTGGCCCTGCACGCAGGCATGGAGGCCGAGGCCAAAGAGCACGCTCGCACGCTGATTGACCTGTTCGAGCAGTATCAACTGGACTACATAGCGGTGAACGCGGCGGGGTGCGGTTCCTCGATGAAAGAATACGGCTACCTGCTGCGCGACGACCCCCGTTACGCCGAGCGAGCCACAGCGTTTTCAGCACGGGTGCGCGACGTGACCGAACTGCTGGACCAGCTTGGCCCGGTAGCTCGGAGGCACCCCTTGCGGGCTAAAGTGGTGTACCACGACGCTTGCCACCTGGCCCACGCACAGGGTGTGCGGAGCGCGCCTCGCCGCTTGCTGGAAGGCATACCGGGGGTGGAGCTTGTGCCGGTGATGGAGGCCGATATTTGCTGTGGCAGCGCGGGCATCTACAACCTTGTTGAGCCTGAGCCGGCAGCCGAACTTGGCGAGCGGAAGGCCCGCAACATCCTGGCGACCGGCGCGTGCATTGTGGCGAGCGCTAATCCGGGCTGCACCTTGCAAATATCGGCAGCCGCCAAGGGCCTGGGCGAAACCGTGCGGGTGATGCACCCTGTTGAGTTGCTCGACCAGTCGTTGCATGGCCGCGAACCCGCCAGGTGATTATTGTTGTACGGAACAGATTTTGAGGTATAAGCAATGTCGAACACGGAAGCCGGTAAAGAAGTACAAGCAGCCGCGCCGCCCAAGCGCCTGCTCATGGGGCCGGGGCCCAGCGAGGTTGACCCGGAGGTGCTCCGTTCGCTGATTATGCCGCCTTTAGGCCACCTCGACCCGGCCTTATTGCGGCTGATGCAGGAGCTTGAGGAGATGTTGCGCGGGGCGTTCATGACGCGCAATTCCCTCACCCTGGCTATATCGGGTACGGGCACAGCAGGGATGGAGGCGGCCCTGGCGAACAGTATCGAGCCGGGCGATACGGTGGCTGTGGCGGTGATTGGCTACTTCGGCGACAGACTGTGCCGCATAGCCGAACGGCTGGGCGGCTCGGTTATTCGAGTGGAAGGCGACTGGGGCAAGCCTCTCGACCCCGGCAGAATGTGCGATGTTATCAGGCAGGAGAAGCCCCGCGTGGTGTGCGCTGTGCATGCCGAGACTTCGACCGGCGTGTGCCAGGACTTGGTAGATATGGCAAAGGCGGCGCACTACGTGGATGCACTGATGGTGGTGGACGCCGTTACCTCGCTGGGCGGCCAACCTTTGCTGGTGGACGAGTGGGGCATAGACGTTTGCTACAGCGGCAGCCAGAAATGCCTGGGCGCGCCCTCCGGCCTCTCTCCCTTTACGATGAGCGAGCGTGCTCTGGACCGTGTGCGCCGCCGCCGCACCCCCGTGCAAAGCTTCTATCTGGACGCGACCCTCTTGCAGGGCTATTGGGACGAGAGGCAGTACCACCACACGATTTCGGCCCCGCTTATCTATGCCCTGCACACCGCCCTGCGCCTGCTGCACGAGGAAGGGCTGGAGAAGCGCTGGGAGAGACACCGGCGCAACCACCTGGCGTTTAGGGCCGGCATTGAGGCGATGGGCCTACGCTTTTTGCCCGATGAGAGTTGGAGTTTGTGGCCCCTCAATGCTGTGCTGGTTCCCGATGGGCTGGACGAAGCCGCAATTCGCACGCGGCTGCTGCACCGGCACGGCATCGAGATAGGTGGCGGGTTGGGGCCGCTCAAGGGCAAGCTGCTGCGGGTGGGCCTCATGGGCTATGCTTCGCAGCAGGGGTTAGTACTGCAACTGCTCGGCGCGCTTGAGGAGACCTTGCGGTCGCAGGGCTACCCTGTGGACATGGGCGCAGGCGTATCGGGCGCGCTTGCAGCTTACGAGGGGTAAAGGGGCGGGCGCTTTTTCGCGTGACCCGCCCCTTTTTGCTGCGACCTGCTACGGCTGGCAGTTAGGGAAGAAGGTGTTGGAAACGATCTTGGCCCCCTGGCCGCGAGATACGCCCGCACCCGGTCGGAAGTAGGGCAGGTTGCCCGCGCCGCAAGGCTCGCCGGCCCCGCCGCACGGATAGCCGCCCAGGATGTTGCGCGACGAGAGGCGCTCTATCCAGATGTAGAAAGTGCCGTTAGTAGGCACATCCTCGAACGTCTGAGTGGTGTGGTTCTCGGCGAATCCGGCAGCATTGGACACGATCTTCGAAAGCTGCCCTCGGCTGGCGCTGCCTCCGGGCCGGAAGTAGGGTCGGTTGGCAGGCGGTACGCAAGGCTCGCCGGCCCCGCCGCAAGGGTAACCGCCCAGGATGTCGCGGTGGGCCAGCCGGTAGATGTAAACGTAGAACGGGCTGTCGGGGGCCACATCCTGGAACATCTGGCCGGTTGGGGTGTCGTTGAAGCCGGCGGATTCGGACACAATCTTCGATATCTGACCGCGACTGATGGGGTTCACCAGGCGGAAGTAGGGGTGATTGTCTACGTCGCAAGGCTCGCCGGCCCCACCGCACGGATAGCCCGACATGATGTTGCGACAGGCCAGGCAGCGCACGAACGGGTAGAAGGTAGAGCCTGGGGCCACATCGCTGAACTGCACCTGGCAGGGCACAGGCGTGGCTGTAGGGCCGCCTGGGGTCTGGGTGGGAGGCACAGGCGTGCGGGTAGGCGGCACAGGCGTACTAGTAGGGTTGGGCGGAGGCGCGCCGCACGCGGTGAACCGGAAGCTGGCTATGCGGGTGCGCCAGTAGTAATCGCCGCTTGAGTTGTACTCCTGGGTATACCAGAAAGTGCAGTCGTCCGTCGGGTCAACCGTCAGGTCCGAGTAGTCGCCCCAGCGAGGAAGGCCGATTTGCGAGCCGACGCCGTTGAGCAGACTAGGCTCGCCCTGGGTCATAACGCCCGGCGGGTCGTTGCGGAGGCGGCCCGTTACGTGAATACCGGGATAGACGGTGGATGAGGAGACGCTGAAGCCCAACGCGATGTCGCCCGACTGGTCCATAGCCGCGCTGCCCATCCAGCGATGGGTGCTGTCGGCGGGAGCGTAAGTGCCTTGTTGGAAGATGCTGGGGGCGCTGCTGGGGTTGCGTATCTCGTACCAACGTATGCCTGCGTAGTTGGCGGCGTTCACCGATTGATTCACCACCATCGCCTCATAACTGCCGAAGTTGCGGTAGGCGAGGCGGAACATCAGCCGGTCGCCGACACCGTCCAGGCGCTGCGATGTAGAGGGCTGTGGGATGCAGTCCTGGGTGGTGGGGCATAGTTCGGTGAAAGCTGCGGTTGCAAGAGTGGTCGGCCCGGTGAAGCTGGTATTCGCGGGGTTGCCCCAGTCAACGTGGAAGCGGTACAAGTGAAGGGGGCCGACGGAACTCACAAAGAAGTTGGGAGCGCCCGCCGGGGGAGGTGTAGGCCCGTCCAAGTCGGAAGGCATCAGGTATCCCTCGGACTGGCCGAGGGCCGCGCCGACGGTCTGGAAGCCTGCGCTCTGGCCGTTGAGCATCCTCACGCGGTCGAAGACGTATGGGCGAGGCCCGCCGTAGGTCTGGCCGCCGTTGAATTGGTTCACGCCCATGTAGTAGCCGTCGGGCCACACGCCGAAGTGCGGATAGTCGGGGAAGTCGTTGTTGCTGAGGGGGAACGAGTAGAGCCAGTAGGTGGCGGTGGGGTCTCCTGTCTGCGAAACGGCGATACACTCGTTGTAGGGCGGGGAGGCCGTGAACTGGCTGAGGAGCCAACGGTCGGCAAGCTGGTCGTACATGACGATGGGGTCGCCGTCGTTGTTGTTGAAACATGGGCCGCCGGCGTTGCTCCACAGCAAATTGATGTCCACAGGCCCGGCGGCCAGCGCGCCGCTCTTGCTGTAAACCGCCAGCGCCGAGTTGACCATCTGCACATAGTGGTTCGGCCCTACCTCGCCGTTGGTGTCGGGCGGCACGCCGGAGCCGTTCTCGAACAGATTCATCCCTTCAAAGTTCACCAGCAAAGGGGCGAACTGGGGGACATCCGGCTTACCGTTCGGGTAGATAGAGCTTTGGATAACCGGATCGGGCAGGTCCTTGTGCTCGGTCAAGGTGATATGCTCGCGCTCCTCAGATTGGTGGCGGCGCGCCTTTATTATTCCGGGTTTGAGCGACGAGAGCGGCTGAGAGCTAACAGGCGCGACCTGCTCGCTGACCTGTATGCCCCCGGACGTTTCCGTAAAGCGGGGGGCGCGGCCCACGGCAGGTGCGCCTTTGTGCTGCGCTGCGCCCGCTCCGCTCATGCCCAACCCGACAGCGCCGCCCGCCCCGGCCGGAGCACGAACCGCCACGTCAGTCGAGGTTGACTGCACGGCCCATTGGGCGGGGCCGAGGGCGAGCAGTGTGAGTAAGACCGCGCCGGCAAAGACAAAGCGCATCGTGAACCTGTTCTTCCTGTTATTCATCTCTTTTCTCCTCTCCTCTCTACTGTCCTGCCGCTACTCAGCTATGCCGCTCGGCAGGTTTTCGGCTGATCCAAGCCGTCACGATATAGCCCCAACATGAGGCATTCGGTTGCGGCGGCAACGGGGCGCGCCTACACTATTGTATTCCACCCTAGTATATAGGAACATCAGGGAAATTGATATACTTCTATTGGCTGAAATCCGGTGTAGATTGCGTTGCAAAAAAGCGAGACACAGACAGGGGCATAGCCCTTGCAAGAGAGATCATCTAGTGATTACCCATATCTCAAGCGGTTCAAGCGGTGCTTGATAGCTCTGCTGAGAGGCGAGAACTACTCCTCCTTGTCATTCAGGCTCCTCTGAAGGGTAGGGGCCCGGCGCGCCGTGCCCCTCCGGACGCGCACATTTTCATGGTTGGGTGTGGCTTGAGGGCCATGATTACTCAGAATGACAAGCGATAGTACTTGCCCTCTACCGACAAAGTTAAGAAGTATCGCTTGAGATATGGGTAATCACTAGAGACCATGCTGATTACAAGAGCGCACCATAAAGATAGGAGGAAACCTTATGTCCAGACACGAAAGCGCATTAGAGGTGACGGCGAAGGGGGCGGTGGCCGGCCTGGTGGGTACGGCAGCGCTTACCCTGGCGATGTCGCAGGCTCCCAAGCTGATGAAAATGATGGGCCAGGCTCCGCCCCGGCAGGGAGGCGGCAAGAAGCCGCCCGAAAAATTGGCCGAGAAGGTGGCTGAGGGAGTGTTCGACCAATCCCTCTCCGATGAGACGCAGCAGATAGCTGGGCAAGCCGTTCACTGGGGCTATGGGGCGGCCTGGGGCGCGTTTTATGGCATCGCACAGAGCAGCCTGCGCCTGCCTCACTTCCTGCACGGCACTATCTTCGGCGGTCTAGTGGCGGCTGTGGCCTCTACGCTTATGCCCTCGATGGGCCTTACCCCGCCGCCCACCGAGCAGCCCGCGCAGCGCAATGCTATGCAGCTTGTTCTCCACCTGCTGTACGGCTGGGTAACGGCGTTGGTGTTCCACTTCCTGTCGTCCGAGGGGTAGTAAAGCTCGCCGGTTTGTGTATGCGGCTTTTCAGCAGCTTGCTGTTCTACTGGTTTAGCAGCTAGGCCAGCAGTTCGTTGCGTCGCCGCCACAGGCCCAGCGCGGCCAACCCGCCGCCCAAAGGGAAGACCAGGGCCAGCGCCTGCCCCACGCCTGTGAGGAAGTAGACCCTCTGCCATATATCGTCGAACTTGTTGCGGGCGACCTGGGTGGCGGCATCGGTATCCGCTTGCAGTTTGGCGAATGTCTTTGCGCCTTCGCCGGTGGAGAGGGCTGCGGCGGTGTCCAGGTTGCCTGCTTCTACCTGCTGCTTGATAGTATCGTGGACTTTGAGCCACTGCTGGTAGTCAAGGCGTAACTGTTCGTACTGGACTGCCTGCCCTGCGAAGTGGACGTTGCCCACCAGGGGCACGCGCGGCAGACCCAGCCGGGCTTGCTCGGCCTTAGCTGCCTCGGCCACAGCCGGGCGAATCGTATCCTGACCGCTTAGAAAGGTATTTTTCAAGCAGTCGCGGGGACCGCAGAGTCGCTGCTCCACGAGCGTCGCGTACTGGTCGAAGCCGGCGGCATGCTCCTCGGCGCGTTCGGGGTTGAACACGATGATGCTGTTGAGGGCGCGCTGCTGGCTGAGGAGGGCGGCCAAGTCTTGCACACCCGCCACGTTGTCGTAGGCCTCGCGCACCAGCACGCGGGCGTCGAAGCTCGCCAGGCCAAGCTGAGACTGCAAACCCAACGTCAGCAGCAGAGTGATGACGAGGGCCGCCCCGATGGGCCATGACCACCTGTAGTGCATCCTCCGCACAGCCAGTATCATCCCCAGAAAGATCAAGGTGAGCAGCACCCCCACAACCAGGGTGGCATCGCGCCAGTTGGCGATACGCCGGTCGGCCCCGGCGTAGGTGGCCTCCATCTTCTCGACCTTCACCGCTTCCAGGCCGCCGAGGGCAGGCACGAGGCGGGTGTTCATCGTCTCGCGAGCAGATAGGAAAGCTGCCCCCGCATCCCCGGTTTGGCCGTGCTGATTGTAGGCGAACATCGCTCCGATCTGCTTGATGTAGTCGCCGGCAGCGCGGTCGGCGGCGGCGTAAACGTTGGACTCGCCGTGCGTGGGGTCGCTGAGGTTGCGCCATGAGATGCGCGCCTCTTCGTTGAAGTCGGCCCAGCTTTGGTCGGCGCGGGCCGCCGCTTCCTGCCGGGCCTGCCCCTTCGTCTCCAGGTATATAGCCGCCGCGCTCATGTGGTCGAGGGCGGCGGCGCGCGCTCTGAGGGCCGCGTCCACGCTTACCGAGCCTTCGCCTACGATGGTGTGGTAGTCGTTGTAAGTAGCTACGTTGGCTTGCCAGGCCACCAGGCCGGACATTATTCCGAATGCCAGCGAACTGCTCACCAGCGCCAGCATGAGCGCGCGAATTATCACTAGACGCCGGTTGCTTTGCCGCACGGTGGGCTGAACTGCGCTTGTTGCGCCTGTTGCACCTATGTTGGTTGTTGTTGCCACGTACTATTGCCCTCAGTGATTGTCAGTGCAGGACCATTAACATTGTATGGGCCTGTATTAGGCGCTCCACTTGTATACGCTGTCCATCGCCTCCGATGCGGCTTTGAGAGAGTCTACTTCGCGTTTGAGACTGTTGGATAGCTCGTCCGATGCCCCTGTGTAGGAAAGCACCTCGGACGATTTGATACGCAGCACTTGGGAGAGCAGGGTGTCCATCGTGCTGAGGGCGTTGTCTATTTGCGACTGCCATCGGCGTATCGCCACCGTCGTGTCGGTGAGGTTTTGCATCTGTTGCAGCTTGCCGTCCATCGCGGCGTAGTACTGGCTCTTTTGAAACTCATCGTTGCTGTCTTTGATCTGCTGCTCCAGCCGCTTTATATCGTCGCTGAGTTTGTTGACCGGATTGGACGAACCGACTGCGCTTTCCACGCTCTGTGCTTTGAGCGCGAGGCTGTAGATGCTGTTGGTAAGCTCCGGCAACTCCCTCACCGCATCGGCCAGCACCCTGCGCTGGCCTGCGTCCTGCGTCTGAGCTATAGCCGCGTCGATGCTGCGTTGCGTGTTGAGGGCGTGCTGCACCTGCTCTTTGTACTGCCCCTGAAGCTGGTTGATGTCGGCCCCAGGCGCGGGAGAAGCAGCCGGCGGGGTTGTTCGCTGCACGCGAATGCCGAACATGCCGGGGTACAGCAGTATCCACAACAATAAAGCCCCCACGAACCACGCCCAGGTAAACTGTAAGCTGGCCAAAACGAGCGTCAGCACCGCGATGCCGACCGCCACCGGCATAGGACGTTCCAGCGCCTTGTTCAGCAACAGCTTCAGACTATCCAGACCACTTGTGCCCTTGTTCATTCTCTCTCCCATTACGAAGGCTAACTCGACAGGCAACTTCCGACCGCTATCAGTTATACGCAATACCTGCTATTTTTGTGGCGTGGGGAGCTTGCCCGTGCCTGCCATAATCTTGCCGGTCTTGCCCGTGTGCAGCTTGCCTGTTTTGTTAATTGCGTCATTGGCGTTTGTCGAGACCAGTTTGCCGGTCTTGGGATTGACCACTGCGCTCAGGACAAGCGCTTGTGGGCTGTTTATCTCCACCGCTTTGGTGAGGGCGGCGCTCAGTTTGACTGTGGCCTCATCTACCGCGCCCAGGTCGAGCAAGGCAAAACCCTCCTGCGACAGCGAGGCTACTTCCTCCTCGCCTGTGTAGCGGGTGAGTTGGTCGTCCATCTTCACCTCGCCGGGTGTGCCGACCCAGCGCACGAAGAACCAGGCCGAGCGGTCCAATTCGTCGGCATACTCCTCGTTGCCGATATTGTACAGCACGGTGGGCACAAGGATGCGAAACGGGATGTTGTTGTCGCGTGGGGTGGTCTCCAGTTCGATCACGAACTTGGGCACTTCGTCGCCGAGCGCGCCTATGGGGATCACCCACTTTTGCTCGTTTACCTTCTGGGCAGCCCGGTCCTGCACCGAGGGGTAGACCTGCCTTACGCTCCTTATCACCGTGCCCACCGGGGTGTTGAGCACCAGCCGCACGTTGCCCGCCAGCGTGCTTTGCACATCGCTGAAGAGCGCGGCTATCGCCCTGCCGAGGTCCTGGGCGTTGGGGATCACATCGGCCTCGCCCCCTGTGGTGTGGGCGATGGTGCGTAGCTGGTCGGCTTCCCAGGCAGTGCCTACGCCCCAAGCGTCTATGCGGATACCGGCCCGCGCAAGCTCGTTTGCGGCCTGATAAGCGTCGCTGATGGGAACCGTGCCTTCCTGTTTGCCGTCGGTGATCATCAGCACCCGACGCTCGTACTGGCTATAGCGCTGAGAGGCCTTGAGCGCCACCCGCAGGCCGCTGCCCAGCGAGGTCGCCCCACCGGCGTTGATGCCGTGTACGCGCCTGATCATGCCGTCTCTGTTGCGGCTCAGGTCGCTGCCGGTGATCGGCGGGGCCAATTCCTCCGCCTGATCGCTGAACAGAGTGATATGCACCACAACCTTGTCGCTGTCGGGCACTTGATACAGCAGGTTGGCGAGGGCATCTTTAGCGGCGTTCAGTTTGCTGCCTTCCATGCTCCCCGACTGGTCCATCACCACGCCAAGAAACACCGGCACAGTGCGCTCGCCATCGCCGCCGGCCACAGCGTCAACATCGTACATAGTGCGGGTTAGGTTCTGGCCCTGCAACACTTGAGCCTCAGCCGGGTGGGGCGTAACGTTGAACTTTACCATGTTGTTTGTTCCTCACTCTCTCTTCTCATTGCCATTCGTCCACGTCAAAATAGATACGAGTCAGCACATCCTCGCGGTCGGGGGCGTCGGGGGCGCGTTGGAGATAGCGCCGGTAGGCTTGCCGGGTGGCCTGACCGACGGCTGCGGGCGTGTTGGTGTGAGCTTGCGCGTCGGGCCAGGTTATATCGGGAGGCAGCAGCCCGGCTTTTGCCAGGCGGTAGGCGGCGAACCACCAGTCGGCTTGCAGTCGGTAGAAGTGGCGCGATTCGGTGCGGTCGTTGAGGGCGGCTATGGCCCTACCGGCGAGGCCGAGGTCGCGCAGCATGTCCTTGATGTCCGGGTCGCTGGGCTTGCCCTGGCGCAGGCGTGCGGGCTGGGAATCGACGTAGAGGGCGATGCGCGCCAGGTAAAGCTCGATGAGGCGCAGTTGGGCATCCACGTAGCGCAAAGCGTTCTCGTTGACGGCGTCCAGCACTCCAATGGCGACATCCGTCTTGTTGAGGGCGACCAGGCTATCGGCCCAACCGAGCACAGCGTCAGCGTTGGCGGGGTCGGCGGCCACCACGCGACTGTACAGGTCGGCGGCGCGGTCGTACTTGCTGGTGTCTCTGTAGATGTCGGCCAACGCTTGCTTGGGCAGCACTTCGCCGGGCACGAGCTTGATCAACTCGCCGTAGAGTTGCTCCGCCTTTGCGTAGTCACGGACCGTTTCGGCTGCCTGGGCCTGCACCAGGAGGGTGCGCCAGCGAGTGGCGGGCGTGCTCAGGCGGTTCGCCTGGTCCAGAGCCACCTGTGCCTCTGCTGCGCGCCCCAGGTTGTTGAGGGCTGTGGCGCGCAGCAGATATGCGTCTATGCTGGCGGGGTGCGCGCCCAGCACCGAGTCAAGTTGCTTGAGGGCGTCGCTGTACATCCCCATCTCGATAAGATCGCGGACGGGTTGGAGCAGGGGTTGAGCGGGGTCGCTGCTCATCGGGCTGGGGAGCGCACCGATCTTGCCGGTAGTAGCGTTCGCCAGCTTGCCGGTAATCAGTGTGCTCTGCACCGGAACCATGACGGTAGCCAACGAGCGCGAGCCGCGCCCGTCCACCTGGGGGCTGCCGGCGAGCCTGGCGCGCTCCTGGCCCTGAATAAAGCGATTGATCCCCTCAAGTTGGTCGAACAGTTCGTCCACCGTCTGGAAGCGTACACGAGGATCGGGGTCGCGGCCTCGCATTACGAGGTCGTATATCTCCTCGGAGACGGGCCATGCACTGCGTGGAGGGGCAAGCACCGGCTGCTGCTCGACATCCACGCCCAGGAGGGCAGCCAGGGTGCTTACGATGCCGTAGAGGTCCATCGTAGGGGGCTGCTCGCAGATGCCGCCGATTTCGGGCGGGGCGAACCCCACCGTGCCCCAGGCTTCCCGCTTCTGCCCCGGAAAGTACTCCATCGCAGTTCCCAGGTCAATCAGCACCTGACGGGAGCTGCCGTTGGGGTCCGTTACCTGGATCACATTGCCGGGCTTGAAATCGCGGTAGACGACGGGCGGGGTGCGGTGGTGCAGGTACTCGAACGCGCCCCGGATGCCGAGGATGAGTCGCAAGGCTTCCTGCTCGGAGAGCGGGCCGCCGTTCTGGTCGTATAACTCTTTCCAGCTGGTGCCCTTGAGGAAGGCCATGACGATATAGGGCACGCCGTTTTCGTTCACAATGTCGTAGATACGCACGATATTCGGGTGGTCCAGGCGCACTAACATCTCGCGCTCTTCGGCGGCGGCGGCCAGCAGTTCTGGGTCGGACGTATCGAGGATGGCTTTGATGGCAACCTGGCGGCCTTCCGGCTCCTGGCGGCTGGTGAGGTGGGTGTCCACGCCCTTGTAAACCGCGCCCATGCCCCCGCCGCCGATCACCTTCAGTATCTTATAGCGGCCGGCAAGCACCCCACCGATGTGCAAATGGTCGGCGGCGCCCCCTTTGCGAGCGTCCACCGCTGCATCGAAGCGAAAACCGCACTCTCGGCAGAACTTGGCCCCCGGACGCCAGGGAGCGCCGCAACTGGGACAGTTGGTGGGGCCGGACGCCTCCTGCTCGGCATGGGCGGCTTCAAGTGTACCTGCCGCCTGCAACTGGGCCAACGGTGCGCCGCAGTTGGAGCAAAACTCGGTGCCGGGTGGGTTTTGCGTGCCGCATACCGGGCATTTTATCGCAGCCGCGCCGTTGCCGGCGGAGGGTGGGGAGGAGGGGGCGCCAAGCTGCATGGGCGACCCACACTCCGGGCAGTAGCCGTTGTCGGGCACAACATGCTTGCCGCATGTCGGGCAAGTTCGGGTTGCCTCTTGTTGGGTGGATTGTGCGTTTGCCACTGTCCTGTGACCTCTAGATTACTTGCTCACGGCTTTGCCTGACATTATACTGTGCATGCGGCAATAGTATACCGTGATTCGCCTGCGTTGCACAGCTTGGGAGGCTGTAACGCCCCGCGATCAATCTACGTTAAGTTGATTGTCAAAAGGTTGCAAATCGGGATTTGAAAGTTGGAGTTGTTCGATATGAGAAACAGATCGTTCAGGCTAGGCACGGTAGAGGTGGTACTGCCCCTCCTGTTGGCGTTGGGCGTTGGGTTGGTGTTGTTCGTGCTGCTGACCCCAGGGCAGGGCGCGGGGCGTGGGGCCGACCCAGGGGTGGTACGCATCTACTCCAGCGTGCCAATGAACAAGTATATCAGCATTGTGCATGGAATACAGATGGCCCTCGACGAGGCCGGCTACAAGGCGGCCGGCTTCCGAGTGGACTATGTGCCCCTGAACGGCGCGCCGGAATTGGGGGGCAAGTGGGACGCCGCGGTGGAGCTTGCCAACGCTCGCCGCGCTGTGGAGGACCCCGACGCTATGCTGTATATCGGCACCTATAATAGCGGGGCGGCCAAAGTAAGCATCCCTGTGCTGAACCGCGTCCACATGGCGATGATCAGCCCCGGCAACACGTATCCCGGCCTCACCAAGCCCGACACCGGCACGGCGGGCGAACCCTGGACGTACTACCCGCTTGGCGTGCAAAACTACTTCCGCGTTGTGCCCGCCGACGATGTGCAGGGCGCCGCCGCCGCCGCCTACGCCCAACAACTGGGTATCAAGTCGGTGTACGTGCTGGACGATACCGAGCTTTACGGGCACGGCATTGCGCTTATTTTTGCACAGTCGGCCAAAAAGTTCGGCATGACGGTGGTGGGCGGGCCGGAAGGGATAGATACACGCACCCAGGATTACAGTTCCCTCGCCCGTACTATCCTCGGTAAAAATCCCGATTTGGTTTATTTCGGGGGCATCTCGGACAACCATGCGGGCATGGTGTTGCGCGACCTACGTAGCGCAGGCTACAAGGGCGCGTTCATGGGTGCGGACGGTATCGTAGACAGCACATTCGGCGCGCAGGCTTCAGAGCGTGGGGCGCGCGGGCCGGTGGGCAAGAATGTGTATGCTACCCTTGTTGGTCTCCCCGCCGCCAAGTTGAGCGGGCAGGGCGCTGAGTGGTACCAGCGTTACAAGCAGCGCTATCCCAACGACGACAACGAGGACTTCGCCCCGTTCGGCTACGAGGCGGGCAAAGTAGCTGTGCATGCCATCGAAAAGGCGGGCCGCAAAGACCGCGAGGCTGTGCGCGCGGCAGTCGCTTCTACCACCTCGGATGCGTTGCCTGGGGCGCACATCCTGGGCAAATGGCAATTCGACGGCAACGGCGACACCTCACTGGTCAATATAAGCGTGCTTCGGCTGGCGGACCAGGCCGGCACTCCCTGGCTGTACCAGGGGCTGATGGAGTACGTGCAAGAGTCGAAGCAGTGGACCTTCGCCCAGAGCAAGTGAGGAGGGAACGATGCCGGTAACTTGTCCCAATTGTGGCGCAGCCGGGCAGGAGGCGGGCAAGTATTGCGAGAACTGCGGCTTTCTTATACCCGAAGATGCGGTTGACAACGCCGGCGCTCCCTCCGGTGCTGCCCCACCGCCTTCAACCCCCGACCCCTCCATAGGCGCTGGGGCGACGATGGTGGGGGCGCAGTTTGCTGTGGTACGAAATGGGCATGCCAAGCTGGACGACGGCTTCACTCTGGCTAGGGTGGGCGAGTTTCTGGTGGGGAGGATGGACCAGGAGTCGGGCAATCAGGTGGATGTTGACCTGCGCCAGTGGGTGCAGCCGATAGATATTCAGGGCCAGAAGCAGTACCTTGTGCATCGTAAGCAGTGCTACCTGGGGTTGAGTGCGGACGGCAGGGTGACGGTGCGCCCATGCTCAGGCGCCGAGGGCGACACGCTGGTGAGGCCGTTGGGGCAGACCACCTTTACGTCGTTGCAGAACCTCGGTTCGGTGCGCCCCGCCGGCCCGGACGGTTCGTTCGAGGTGCAGACCGGCGAGCAGATTTTCATGGGCGACCCCGACGCTGTGATGTACTATATGTCGGGCGATCCTACGGCTCAGGACAACTATCTGGTGATCGAGCTAATCAATAAGTCGTAGGGTACACGACGGGGGCAAAACGCTTGGTTGACAACTATAAAGTGCAGGTGTGGAGCAAGAGCTTGCCCAGCCGAGGGCACCCGGACCGCAATGAAGACCTCGCATGGTCGGCGCAGAACAACATGGCTCACGCCGTAATTGATGGTATGGGTGGGAGTCGTCGCCTCGTCGAAGGGCGGGAGATCGGAGGCGAGCATGCAGCAGCCGCTATCGAGGAGGCTCTCGCTGCGCGGCTGGAAGGCTTGCCCCCGGATTTACCCCTCGCCTCCGCTCGCGAACTGCTGGCCGCTACTGTTATCGAGGCCGGAGAGCGTATCTACAGCCGCCTCAACGCAGGGGGGCAAGTGCCGCCTGAGCAGATACCGCTAGGCGCAACCGCCGAGGATGTCATGGTGGCCGCCGTGATGACCGCCGCTATCCTGTGCGACGGCGGCAGGCGCGCGGTCATCGGCCAGAATGGTGATACTCGCGCCTACCTCTACTCGGACGGCGAATTGCTGTTGCTTACGGAGGATCAGGATGCCGTGCAGTTGGACCTGGAGGAGGGCAAACTCACACCGGGGCAGGCCGCAGAGGTGCAAAGGGCGATGGACACCTTTAGCGGCCTGGACATTGCCCGGCTACCTTCTCAGGCGCGCATCTACTTCGTCAAGCGCAACATGGTGTTCGGCCAGATAGGGGACAGCCCCGACATGAGCGGCCCTTCCTTTACTACCATCCAGCTTCGCCCCGGCGACATGCTGCTTCTGTGCAGCGACGGCGTACACGCCAACCTGACGGAAGCCGAGATACGGGACTGCATGCAGTCGCCGGACCCCGCAGCCGCCCTGACGGACCGGGGCGACGCACGTTCAACCCTGCGTTCGCTGCCCGACCCCAACGACCCGGCCGCGCCGTACAACTATCGCGCACACCAGGACGACATTACCGCCCTGGCGCTCAGGGTGGACTGGTGAGATAACATCAGAGGTGCGCGTAAACACCTTGCCGGCTCAGGCAGGGCGCGCTATAATGCTCCATGCTGGAGGGCAGGTATGGAGCAACTCCTCGGTAAGCTATTCGTCTTCAGCGACATAGACTTCATCACAACGGCGCGGGTAGCGTTGGCCTTCCTGCTGGGCGGCATAGTGGGCTACGAG
>JBBSIX010000008.1:0-23739 GCA_038231875.1 Chloroflexia bacterium
GGGCGCACCCCCATAGCTTTGAGTCTGTCGCGTAGGTCCATAGTCAGAGGCGCGTGGCAAGCAGAGGCCACGCATGGCGATTATAGCACAAATGACCGAATGAGCACAAAGTTATCCACGTGTTGCGGAGGGGTGGTTGCCGGCGGGTTGCCGGCCCATTTGCCGTCTCCACTCGCGCACCGTTCGCCCGATCCAGTAGACGTTCCACGCGCCGACCAGCAGGGCGGGCAAGATAATCGCGGTGGGGTTGACTATTCCCTTGACGCGCACTTTCTTGCCGCTAACCTCGATGACTGCCACCGGCCTGCTCAGGGAGATACTGCTGCCGAATGCAGTTATGGAAACGTGTTGCGCGACAGGTATAGCGGTGATGTCGCCCTTTGCATAGGGCACACCGAACACCTGAGAAACAACCTCCGGTTGCCTGAATTGCGTATCGGCGTGGGCCGGCGGAGGTGAGCCTTGTTGATCTTCCTCCGGCAGCAGCCCCGCCAGGCGTAAAACGTGCTCAGGCACTGGTATAGAGTCGGCCATGAGATTATCCCTTTCTCTTGAGCAGCAGATACAGCAAGTATTGTATGGGCGCGAGCAGCAGCGCCGGAGCAAACAGCGTCGCCCGCCTGAACTTGCCGACATTCAACCTCAGCTTCGCAATACCGGCATCATCAATAACGTAAACAGCCGAAGCCGACACCGCACGCAAAGCTCTGGGCAGTCTGCCGGCGCGTTCCACTACCTCCGGCACAAGCGACACCACTTGCCCCCCCGAACGCAGATAGATGGGGCTGCCCCGCGTTACGGTCCTTACCTCACTACTCATTCTCCTGCCCTCCAACCTATTACTATAACGACCCTCGTCCTGCCACGCCACTCCCCGACAGTTCACCCTGCCGGGTGGACAGCCAACAGCGAATTATACGATAATTACCGGGTCACTATGTCAGGCGAACTAAAAGACAAAATTGAAGGGCTGGTCCTCGATATGGACGGCGTGCTGTATCGGGGCGACCGTGCCCTGCGGGGGGCGCGCGAACTTTTTCCGGCGTTGCGGGCGGCGGGCTTATCCTTTATACTGCTCACCAACAACTCCACCCTCACGCCGGACGACTTCTCCAACAAGTTGGCCCGCATGGGCATCAGCGTCCAGCCCGACCTGATAATGACTTCGGCAACCGCCACCGCCACATACTTGCAGTCCAACTACCCGGCGGGCGGGGGCGTGTCCGTGCTGGGTGAAGAGGGGCTGATCAAGGCGATACAAGGCATACCCAACTTCAGGCTGGATGGCTGGAATCCCGACTTCGTGGTGGCGGGCCTGTTTTTTGGGTTCGACTATAACAGCTTACAGCGAGCGTGCTCGGCCATCAGAGGAGGTGCGCGCTTCATCGCTACCAACCTGGATACCACTTTGCCGGTCGAGGGCGGGGAGCTATGGCCCGGCGCGGGCAGCATCGTGGCCGCCGTGCAGACCTGCTCAGGGGTCGAACCCACAGTCATCGGCAAGCCCAGCCCGCACGGTGGGCGGGCGGCCCTCCAAGTGCTGGACCTCCCCGCAGGTTCGGTGCTGTGCGTGGGGGACAGACTGGAGACCGACATCGAGTTAGGCATCCAGGTCGGCATGCCGACTGCCTTGCTGCTGACGGGCGCGTCCCAGCGCGAAGATATAGCCGGGAGCGGCATCCGGCCCGACTACGTGTTTGAGGACCTGCCCTCCCTTATGTCGGCGTTAGGGATAGAGTAGCGTGGGTGTCATACAGGCCCCCGTGCCTGCCCCGAAGATCGGGCAGTAACGACCAGGCAGATTGAAGTTAAACACGAAGCCGCGAAGATGAGAAGGTGATGTGCTGCATGCTGCATAAGGTAAGAGACATAAGTACAAGCGAGGTAGCAACCTTTGAAAGAGCGTGTACATACAGACGGAGCGCCGGCGGCCCTGGGACCCTACGCGCAGGCGATCAAGGCGGGCAACACCGTCTACACCGCCGGGCAGGTGGGGCTGGACCCGGCGACCGGCAAGCTGGTCGAGGGCGGCATCGAGGCGCAGACCAGGCGTGCCCTGGAGAACCTTAAGGCGGTGCTGGGGGAGGCGGGCAGTTCGCTCGACAACGTGGTCAAGGCCACTGTGTTTCTCCAGGACATGCTGGACTTCTCCTACATGAACGGCATATACGGAGAGTACTTCAGCGCGGAACCACCCCCCGCCCGTTCGACGGTGCAGGTGGCGGGACTGCCCCTGGGTGCGTTGGTAGAGATCGAATGTGTGGCCCTGCTGGATGGGCGCGGCGCTACAGAGTAAAGACGAGTTAGAGAATAGAGACGGAGCAAAAGGATGGCAACGGTCAAGAACCGGCCCCAATCGGAAACGGAGGAGCCATTTCGGTTCGATTATGAAGACGAAAAGACGGTCGAAGGGCGGGGCGAGCTTCGCACCGACACCCAAGACCTCGCGGCCCTTCGGCTGGGGCGCTGCCTGCATGCGATAGAAAAGGCACACGGCAAGCTGCTTGAGATTGGGTGCGGAGCGGGACGCTACACCCGCGCCTTTCAGCGCTATCGCCCCGACCTGGAGATATACGGCTGCGACATCTCCCACGTCGCCCTGGCTGAGGCCGAATCCGCAGATAGGAGCGGCAAGATAGAGTACCGCCTCGGCGATGCGCTCGACTTGCCCTATCCCGACAACTCGTTCGACATTGTGGTCTTGTTCGATGTATTCGAGCATGTCACCGATGTGGGCAAGGCAGCCGGCGAGGTGGCGCGGGTGCTCAAAGCGGGCGGCACTTTCCACTGTTTCGTGCCGTGCGAGGGCAACCGGCACACCCTTTTCTCCCTGTTGCGAGCCGGCAAGCTGGTGCCGATACACCGCTGGAAGCGAGATCATATCGGTCATATCCAGATACTGACTACCAGGCAGATGAAGAAGATATTGGAGCGGCGCGGGCTGCGTGTTACCGGCGCTACTTTCTCGTTCCACATCCTGGGCCAGATACACGACCTGTTCGACTACTGGCGGCGCGAAGTGCTCTCCAGAGAGGAAGTAGCGGGTTGGCAGAAGACGCTGGTAAAGGCGATCAGCCGGGCGGTGTTCATCCCCACCTGGCGGCTGGCCTACTATGAAGACACCTGGCTGCGAAATAATCCGGCAGCAATCGGTGTACACTTCACCTGCGTAAGGGAGCAACAGTAGATGGCAGGTGCAGCCTGTCCCCCTCCTTGCATGCGTATGCCATGAACCTCAAACTCTCCTCTAGAATGATGCTGCCCTGGTTGGCAGGGCTGGCTGTACTGCTGGGTGTGTGGCTGCTGCCCTTGCCGGGGCAGGTGTTCGGCGACGAGCAGTTCTCAGCCGCCCGCATGCCCCAAACGCGAACCGACATTGAGACGGCGGCTGCCGGGTTCGAGCGGGCCAAGAACAATTACTACGCCTTCGTCCATAGCCACGACATGCAAGCCCTGCTTGCGACCGTCCAGCGCGCAGTGGCCGAGGCAAAGGCCAACCCAGGCGACCCGGCTCGTATCGCCGCACTGCGCGACCAGGCCGGCCAGGTGCGCGACTACACGGCTGTGTTGAGCGACTATGCCGATGCCGGGGAGCAACTGTTCCCCCTGCTGCGCTACTACGACGACGAACTGATGGGCTACACCCGCTCGGTCACGCCACCTACCAACGAGGTGCGAACGCTCACCTTCCCACTGGCCGACCATATGCGCCTGTACCCGCCCCCGGTGGGCGACCTGGCCCCTGATCCGCCCTGGGTTCCCGCCTCGGAGGTGAGGAGCCAACTTGCCTCTATTTCAACGCACCTCGCTGCCCTCAACTCACAGGCCCCGACCGTGCCTGCAACGGTAGATGCCATCAGCAAAGATGTGGCGAATGTATGGGAGAGCGGCAGGTCAATCGAGCGGGTGGAGAGTCTGCACTCAATCTATCTCGGCTTGCTGCAAACCTACGACACCCAGATACAGGAAGTGGCCCGCACAGGTAACAGGGCCACTCTGCCCGCGTGGAGAAAGATCGCATCAGCCGCGCTCACAGGGGCGGTGGGCTTGCTGGTGTTGGCAGGCGTGGCGTTCCTGCTGATGCCGCAACGCCGGCAAACAGAGGCGGGGCCGGCGAGTTGAGCGGTGTTGCCCTACGTTCCAGGCCGAGTAGCGCATGAGCAAGATTGGGAGAGAGGCGCACCTCCCGCAATCGCCTTTGCGCTCCGAGGCTGCGGTGCTGGCGGCGATGCTGGCGGCGCTGGCCGTCTTTTACTTTGTGCCCGCGCTGCCGGTCAGGGCCGCCGGGGGGTTGGCTTTCTTCGCGCTCACTTTGTTTCGCCTCGACCTGAGCTTGACGATGGTGCCGTTGGCCGCGCCCTTCCTTTACCGGCTCTATCCACTGGGCAGGTTCTACTTCTCGCCGGCCGAGTTCGTCATCATCTGCGCGGTGGGTGCATGGGTGGTGCGCGATGGGCTGACCCTGCTGCGAACCCGGCGGCTGCCCATAGTGGGCGAGATGTTGAGGCAACCGGCCGTGTGGTTGGCCCTCATCTTCGGGGCGATAACCACCCTGTGGCTGCTTGTGCCCGACGCGGCCCACCGCCAGTTCGCCATCCGCGAGTTCCGGGTAACGGCTCTCGAACCGCTCCTGTTTTTTCTGCTGGTGGTGCGCCTGCTACGCACCGAGCGGGACATCTGGCGCATGGTGGGTGCGTGGCTTGTAGCCTCGGCCATCGTGGGCTATATCGGAGTGGAACAGTTCCTCTCCGGCAACGCCTGGAACATGGAGGGCGTGGCCCGCGTGTCGTCGGTCTACCCAAGCGCAACCGCCTTCGGCATCTACGTGGGTCGGGGGCTGGCGTTGGGGATTGTGCTGGCCTTTTTCCTGCCGAGGTCGAGGCATCATTGGAGGGTGGCGGCGGGGTTGCTGTCGTCGGTGATGGCTTTGGGCGTGCTGTTCAGCTTCGCACGCGGGGCGTGGGTGGGGGTGTTCGCCGGGCTGGTGGTAACGGCCCTCATAGCACGCAGCCGACCGCTCTCCCTGGCGCTGGGCGGGGTAGCGCTGGCGGGGTTAGCGGCGCTGCCTTTTATCAACGTAGAGCGCATCACCTCGATCTTCAACCTCAGTTCGGAGTCCAACACCGGCGCGGCACGCTTTGAAATCTGGCGTGCAGCCCTCAAAATCATCCGCGACCACCCTTTCCTGGGCATCGGGCAAGACCAGTTTTTGTATCAAGATGCCGGCTACGGCGTGCCGCAAGCCCGCCTCTTTACCACCTCGCACCCGCACAACTGGGTGTTGGACTTCTGGCTGCGGCTGGGTGTGCCTGGGGTAGCCTGGATGTTCGCAGCGTTGGCCTTCTTCTTTTGGCAGTGCCTCCAGCTTTGGCGGAGCTACCGAGGCACCGCGTGAGGCGCACTCACCCTGGGCCTTATAGCTTCGATGGTGGATTTTGCCGTTCACGGCCTACTGGACATGGCCTACTTCACAATGGACCTGGCCCTGACCTTCTGGCTTTCAATGGGGCTGCTGGCCTTGATGAAAAAGGGTGTAATGGAAGCCTGAGCGTTCAGTGAACGGCCAGGCTTCCCTGTGGTAAGTGGTTATGGACTGTAGGGGTCTGAGCAAAAACTATGCGTTGGCTTCCTCGCGATGCTTGCGGGCTTCCTCGATCACGCGGTCGGCTACGTGAGCGGGGACAGGCTCGTAGTGGGCGAACTCCATGCTGAAGACGCCTCGGCCCTGGGTTATTGAGCGGAGATCGCTCACGTAGCGCTGCACCTCGGACAAGGGCGCGTGGGCCTCAATCGTGGTGAAGCCGTTGCCCTGGGGGTTCATACCGAGCACGCGGCCACGCCGCCCGTTCAAGTCCGACATAATATCGCCGGTGTAGTTTTCGGGCACAGTGATCTGTAGGTTCATGACAGGCTCAAGCAGCACCGGCTTGCCGTTTTGCATGCCCTCCTTGAACGCCTGGTTTGAGGCCAGCTTGAACGCCATTTCCGAGCTGTCTACGGGGTGGAAGCTGCCGTCATACAGCACGGCCCGCACGTTCACCACCGGATAGCCGGCCAGCACCCCCTCGGACAACGCCTCGCGGATGCCTTTTTCGACGGCGGGGATGAAGTTCTTGGGCACTGCCCCGCCCACGATGCGGTCTCCAAACTCGAAATCCCCTTCAGACATAGGCTCCAACTCCAACACCACATCTGCGAACTGGCCGTGACCGCCGGTCTGCTTCTTGTGCCGATAGTGTGCGCGGTCCACTTTGTTGGTGATCGTCTCGCGATAAGGCACGACGGGCAGTCCGATATTTACATCAACGCCGAACTTGCGCTTCATGCGGTCGGCCACGATCTGCACATGGCTCTCGCCCATGCCGGACAGCACCGTCTGCCCCGTGATTGGGTCTTTACCTACCTGGATGGTGGGGTCTTCCTCCACCATGTTGTGGACCGCCGTGCCCATCTTATCGAGGTCTGCCTTCGTTTTAGGGGAGACGGAGGCCGAGAAAAGGGAAGCCGGGAACGAAATGGGAGCCAGCAAGAGGGGCGTGCCGACTTCGCACAACGTGTCGCCCGTTAGCGTATCGGCCAGCTTGACCACCACACCCATGTCGCCCGCATGAACTTCCTGCACCGCTATCTGCTCTTTGCCGCGCATCACATAGACCTGGCCGATGCGCTCCTCGACGTTGCGGCTGGAATTGAGCACATGGCTGTCCGAGCGCAAGGTGCCGGAGAAGATGCGGAAGTAGGTCTGCCTGCCGAATTGGTCGCGTATCGTCTTGAAGACCAGGGCGGTAAAGGGAGAAGCATCGTTGGGCTTTAGTTTCTCCTCGCTGCCTGTCGCCGCGTTTGTGACGATCACCTCGCCCATGTCCCCGGGGGAAGGCGCATAGTTGACCAGAGCGTCCAGCAGCTGCGAAACGCCCATGTTCATCAGGCCGGAGCAGCACAGCACAGGCACGATGTCGCCGCTGCGAACGCCGGCTTTGAGAGCGACGTCCAACTCCTCATCGGTGAGCGTTTCGCCTTCCAGGTACTTCATCGTCAGGTCGTCGTCTGTTTCGGCGATCCGCTCCACCAACCATTCGCGGCCCTGGCGGGCATCTTCCTGCAAATCCTCGGGTATCGGCCCCTCGGTGAAGTTGCCGCCGGTGTTGCCCGGCTCATAGATGTAGGCTTTGCGGTGGAGCAAGTCTACCAATCCCTTGAAGGACTGCTGCGAGCCTATCGGCAGGTGCATGGGCGCGCACTTTTTGCCGAGCACTTCCTGAGTGGAGTGAAAAGCCTTTTTGAAGTCGGCGTTCTCGCGGTCCATCTTGTTGATGACGATCAAACGCGGGAGGTCGCGCTCCTCGGCGAGGCGCCACATCTGCTCGGTGCCCACTTCGACACCCGCCGATGCGTCTACCAGCAAAAGGGCGGTCCCCACCACACGCATGCCTGCCTTGACCTCGCCCACGAACTCGGCATAGCCGGGAGTGTCCACCACATTGATCTTGGTATCTCGCCACTCGACGGGGGCTGTGGACAACTGCACGGAGATATGGCGCTTGGTCTCGTCCGGGTCGTAGTCCGACACAGTGTTACCCTCGTCCACCCGTCCCAGGCGGTTGACGGCTTTAGAGGCAAAGAGCATCGCCTCAAGCAACGATGTCTTACCGGCCCCACCATGCGAAAAGAGACCGATGTTGCGAAGCTGGGCGGTAGTGTAAGCTTTCATAAATGCCATATCCTCCTGCGCTAGATTGAGTACGGGCATACGGGTACAGCAAACCTGGGGGCCACGCTGCCCACGACTGTGTTAGGATTATACCCAAAGCGCTGCCTATTGCAAAGGCGAGGGGTCATGCCGGCGTTCAGGCTTGGGGTGGAGCAGAGGCAAGCACGGGAGACCTGCCTCTGCTGTGAACGCTTAGGGGATGTACAGGCCGCTTGCGGTGCGTTTGCCCGGCCCCTGGTCGCCCTTACCGGGGCTGAGGTCATCCAGGCTGAAGCCGGAAGGGGTAGTAGGCGAGGCTTTGGGGTCGAGCAAGACTTCGGCGGCGGAGGTGGGCACGGCGCCTACTTCCTTGAGGGTGGAGATATTCTCGGCGGCAGCTGCAATCGCCTCGTCAGCCTCAGCGTCGAACTGCTCGGCGTGTTGGCTGATCAGGGAAGCTGTTTGGTAGAGCCACTGCTGGAACTGCTCGGCGGGCAGCGCCCCCTCTACTGCGTTGGCAAGCTGCCCCTTGTAAAAAACCAGCACCGTAGGCAACGCCTGCACGCCCAGCCCCGCAGCCAGGGCAGGCTCGGCATCGGTGTCCAGCTTGGCGAACTTGACGGTGCCGGCGTACTGCTCCGACGTGGCCTCGAACACGGGCGAAAACTGCTTGCAGGGGCCGCACCAGCTTGCCCAACAGTCCAGCGCCACAGGAACGTCCGACCGCAAAACTTCTTCCTCAAAATTATCCAGTGTGATGTCCATCTTTACCTCACTCTTTGTATATCAATATTTTTGATCGAACAAACGCGCATTTCGAGATGCTTCCCATCATCTCACGCAAGCCCACACAATCGAAAATCCAGTTACTATTATACCATTTTATCCCAGCGCGGCGTTGCAGCTATAGGCTGACTGCTGATTGCACGCGTCTCGAAGCTGTGCTACGCCCCTTGCTAGCGAGAATAGAACATACTACAGTTTGTCATTCTTCGCTGCGCCCAGAATCAGTACGCCGGCATGATAGTTGGGACAAAAAGTTCCGCACCTTGCAAAGGAAGGAAGGTGCTCTGCCGCTAACTACCATGCCCCATCGGCTGATTCTTCAGTTCTTGGCTGTGCCAATTCAGGCTCCTCTGAAAATAGAGATTACGAAGGGTAGGGGCACGGCGCGCCGTGCCCCTACGGACGCGCACATTTTCATCGGCGGTTGTGGCATGAGGGTCATGGATACTCAGAATGACAAATGGTAGTGAGGAGGAGCGTAACCAGTTTGGGTTGCCCTCGTTGTTCTGCATAAAGATGTGGGTAATCACCAGTAGTCTAATGATTGCACGCGTCTCAAAGCTGCGATAGACTCGGTGTAGGGAGAGTAGAACCCTGCTCTGCGGGATGTGTTATACTTCCCCATGCGGCGAGTACCCGCCCATGCGTCGGACAACGGGGTTCGGCGCAGTCTACACCCTGAGGAGAAGATTATGAACGAACAGTTGCCGCTCCTTTGCTACTTCGAGGGCAAGGTAGTGCCTCTCAGCGAGGCTAAAGTAGGTATCCTGACGCACGCCTTCAGCTACGGTACGGGTTGCTTTGAGGGTATACGCGCCTATTTCAACACCGAACATGATCAGCTTTATGTGTTCCACCCACTCGAACACTATAGACGACTTCAGCAATCCGCCGGCATCCTGCTGATGACGCTGCCGTTCAGCCCTGAACAATTGGTGCAAAAAACCACAGAGTTGCTCAGTGGGAGCGGTATCCGCACCGATGCCTACATACGGCCTATGATGTACAAAGCCGACGAGATCATAGGCGTGCGGCTCCACAATCTCAGGTCCGAACTCTATATCACAGTGCAGCCCTTCGGCAACTATATTGATATAGACCGCGCCCTCGATGTGTGTACATCGTCGTGGAAGCGTATTGACGACAACATGATCCCCGCGCGCGGCAAGATCACCGGGGCTTATGTCAACTCGGCTTTCGCCAAAAGTGAGGCGCAATTGAGTGGCTACGACGAGGCGATTATGCTCGACAACAGCGGCCACGTGTCCGAAGGCTCGGCTGAGAACCTGTTCATACTGCGCGGCGGCACGGTCTACACGCCCCCAGTCACCGCCAACATCCTGGAGGGTATCACCCGCGCCACGATCATCACCTTGCTGCGTGAGGAGCTTGGTGTGCCGGTGGTTGAGCGCGAGATAGACCGCACCGAACTGTACGTTTGCGACGAGCTGTTACTGTGCGGCACCGGCGCGCAGATCGCCCCCGTCGGCTCGGTGGACCACCGGCAGGTGGGCGGCGGGGGCGTGGGCGATCTGGGACGCGCACTCCAAACCCTCTATTTCGACGTAGTGCGCGGTAATGTCCCTAAGTACGCCCATTGGTGCGCCCCCGTCTACGAGGAAGCCCGGCAAACGAACAGCGAAAAGCCGTTAGCGGTAGCGTACTGATAGACTTGATTGGAGCGTGAGGTGCGGGGCGTGACGCTAAGGAAGCTACTGCGCCCCGTACTTAGCTTACCACCCGCCGACCCCTATGTCGTTCTGGCGACCACAGCCTAATCCTGCCCGCTTTTTGCTGCTGCTTATACCTGTAGCCGCCTCTTTGCTTTCGCTATGGCTGTGGGGCCGTATCGCCGAGCGAGTGGGCGCAGGCATGTACGATGCGGGAGTGTTCGGCATGGGACTGGCGCTGTTCCTGGCGCTGTTCCTGTTGGGCATGGGCCTGTATCTAGTTTGGTGTGCTTTCAGCATCTCTTACTCTTTAGAACCGGGACGGCTCGTTTTGCGCTGTGGTTTCACCCGGCTGCGCGTGCCGCTTGGAGCCGTCACCGATGTGCATAGGGCGGGAGATGCGATTGACGACAGGTCGGTAGTGGTAAAGTGGAGGGGGGCGGCATCTCTGCTGCCGGGCTACGTTGTGGGCGAGGGGCAAAGCGCGCAGTTGGGAAGGGTCTTCTCCATCGCCACCGTACCTGCATCGGGGCAAGTGTTCGTGGCGACTCGCCGCAGGGCATACGGCATATCGCCGCAAAACTCGGCCGGCTTCGTACAGGAGTTGAACAGGCATCTGGAAGCCGAGGAGAGCGATGCTGCAGGGGAAACGCCTGTGGTATCCGTGTCCCGGCCGGCCCTCTGGGGCCTCGGTTTGTGGGCCGACCGTCCGGTGCGCTTGCTCACGGGCGCGGGCCTCGTCATGAACGCGCTCTTGTGGGGCTACATGGGGCTTGTATATGCCGACTTGCCTCCCAGGTTGGCTCTCCACTGGAACGCTCAAGCCCAGGTAGACCGCATCGGCGACCCGTCCGAACTGCTGGGGCTGCCCCTGTTCGCGCTGGCTATCTGGTTCGCCAATGTGCTGCTCGCACGCTGGGCGCTCACCCGCGAACGCGCCGCCACCCTGTTCCTGTTGGCGGGGGCTGTTGCCGTTCAGGCTGTTTTTTTCGCGGGCGCACTGTCAATTGTGCTGAAGAATTGAAAACCCCCTCTGCTCACAACACAAACGTAGCCCTGGCAATATCGTTGGGAGCGGGCGCTTTGCTGCCTGTGCAGGTGGCCTTCAACACTACGCTGGGCAACTATGCGGGTGGGGCCGTCTTTGGAGCGTTGGCTTCCTTCCTGGTGGGGCTGGTGGTGGTGGCGCTGCTGACGTTCAGCGGCCGGCTGGGCAAGCCGCTCTGGTCGAACGCCCGCAACGCCCCTCTCTGGGCGTGGTTGAGCGGGTTGGCGGGCGCCTTCTATGTGACCTCTACGATACTGGTCACGCCCGCCGTCGGCTTGACGGTGGTGAGCGCATCCACCATCGCCGGGCAGTTGGCCTCCGCGCTGCTTGTTGACAACTTTGGTTGGCTGGGTTTTGAGCGGCGTGCCATCAATCCAGTGCGCGTGATAGGCGGGGCGGCGCTGCTGGCGGCGGTGCTGCTGGTGGTGCGGGGCGGCACGCAAAGCAACCCTCAGTGGCCCCTGGCGGGGGTATCTTTCCTGGGCGGGGCAGCCTTGACGGTGGGGCTGGGGATGAGCAACACCTTTCGCCTCTATGTGCGGGTTCCGGTAGCCGCCACCCTGCTCAATTTCGCGGTAGGAGCAGTTGCCCTCCTTGCGCTAACCCTCTCCGGCATCTTCGGCACACCCGACCCGCAGGGCCTGGCGCAGACCCCCTGGTGGGGGTGGCTGGGAGGCTTGCTGGGGGCGGTCTATGTGACGGCGCTGATAATCGCTTCGCCGGTGATCGGGGCCTCCCTCACCAGCGCCGCCGTTATCGCCGGGCAGTTGGCCGTGGCACTGGCGCTGGACGCCTGGGGCCTGTTCGGGCTGGCTACCCACCCGATCACCCCGCTGCGTCTGGTGGGCCTGGTTGTGCTTGCGGCGGGTGTGTGGGCTGTGCAGTACACTCCGCGTCGAAGCAGTGTGGCGGAGTCTACTTCTCGGCTGCCTCCACAGTGAGCGGGCCCATGAGCGCATAGCCTGGGCTGCTTCCCGGCGGCCCTCCTGTAACGCTGAAGGCGGACACCGCCTGCCCGCCGCTCTGTAGGTACAGGCCCACCCTCATCGTATAGCTGCCCGCAGGCAGGCTCGCCGACAAGTCCAGCGCAGCTTCGTCTACCACCACCTCCCCCGCTCGCCACTGTGAAGTGGGGTACGTGCCGTCGCGAGGGCCGGTGTCGCGCTGGGCGACCACATCTCCCTGCTCGTTTACCAGATGGACAAACACAGTGTAGTCTTTGCTGAGGCCGGCATCTGCCGACCAGTAGAGCGTCAACGGCAGGCTTGCGCCGGCCTTGATCGCCTCCGGGTAATCCGCGCCCACCAACTGCACCGTCACCCCACCCGCACCGTTCGCCGCGTTCTCGTGGAAAAGGGCCCCTACAGGGTGCTCGGCATGCACATCGGCGGGCGTAGCGGGTGCGGTGTAGCCGGTGCGATAGATAAGGATGGTGGGGCCGGGGTGGTCGGTTTTGTTCGACTCGAAGCCGGCGGCAAGGCGCTTTTCGTTTTCGGAGAAGAAGCGCTGGTACGCCTCGCGCAAGGCCGGGTTTTGCTCCGGGTGATCGTACACTATGTCTTTGTACACGCCCCCGCTCAACACCAGATACTCGTAACGGTTGGCTCTGTACCAATCTAAGGGGTGGTCCGTTACATGGTCGCCGCGAGCGGTCAGATAGCGGCTGGGGTCGAGATCTGGCGTTACAGGCTCAAGCCAAACTTTGGCGCCCGGCTCTGTGTTGGCATCGAGCCATTGGGAGGCCCGCACGCGGTTGTCGGGCTGCGACTGACGGTAGCCGCGTTGCAGGGCCGCAACGGTGGCGGGCGAGGCCGCCACCGCCACCAAGAGGGCCGCCGACAAGGGCAGCCAGGTGTACTGGGTGCGCCGCAACCGAGCCTGGCTCAAGGCAAGCCGGTGCGCCGCCTGTTGTGCATACGCCAGGCCGAGCGCCACCGGCAGGGCAGCCAGGATGGAGGTGAAAGGCAGGATAGGCAGTAGATTGCGCTCGAAGTTCACTCTGTAGCTGCTCATCGAAAAGTAGAAAGCCACCGGGAAAGCCAACAGCAGCACGTCGGCCCGGCGGTGGCGCGCAAAAGCCATGGTTACACCAGCCAGGGTAAGCAGCGTGGGCCAAAGGTCGCTGCGTAGAAAGGAGGTGACGTAGTAGAGCCAGTTGGAGTCGCCTTCGTGCCCGGCGTGGCCGAAGCGATAGTGTGCCACTACAGAGGCCACATCGTTGAGGAAGTTGGGCAAGTCGAAAAGGGCAAAGGGCGTGGAGAGCAAAAAGGCCAGGAGCATGCTCCCCAGCGCCAACCAGAGCCGCCCGCCAAAGAAACGCCCCAGCCGGACCGTCCACATCCCGGGTTGTTCCACACAGGCGTAGGCATGGGCCAGAAGGAAGGGCAGGGCCACCAACGCGCTGTTGTACTTGGCGCCCACCGCCAGGCCCATAGCCGCCCCAGCCAGGGCATACCGGCCCGCAGACGCCGGCCCCACGCGAGAGCTTGCGGCTTGGCCGCTGTGCAGGACGGCAGCCGGCATGAGCCGCACGATCATCAGGAGGGCCAGCGCGCTGAAGAAGGTAGCCGGCACATCGGTAGTTATCAGTTGGGAGTGGACCAGGTGGACGCTGTTCACCGACATGAAGACCGAGGCGGCCAGCCCCACCCCTGTGCCGTACAGCCGCCGCCCCGTCAGATAGACAAGAGGCACGGTGAGGGCGCCCAGCAGGGCAGTCAGCAAGCGGCCCCAGAGATAGAAGTCGGTGGGCACGATGCCCGCCACGTCCTGGAGCGAGCCGTTTGAGACCAGGGCAAAGAAGCGCAGCAGGTAGACCGCCGCCTGCATGTAGGTGTACAGGTTGGGATAGACGAAGTAGTGCGGGTTGTAGTCGCCGGTTTGGAGGATGTGGAGTGCGCGGTCGGCGACGGCAGGCTCATCGGGGTAATTGGTGTAGGGCAGGTTATCGCTGATGCCGTACACTCGGAGGGCGAGCGCCCCCAACGTTATCAAGCTGATCGCAAGCAAGGAGAGATTGGCCGTCGAAGCACGAGGCGCTGCTACATGCACGCGCAGGGGCCACACCCTTGCACCCAGCAGAACGACAATCGCCAGCGCCAACCCGCCGGCCAGGGCCTTCCAGCCGCCGGGCAAGGCAGGCAGCCCGCCCCCTCCCATGAGAGCGTCTATATCATTGCGCGCCAGCAACACCACATAGAGTGCGAGTAGCAACAGGCCCACTGTGGGGCCAGTCCAACGTCGCATTCCCGCCGCCCGTCTTCTCTGCCTCTTCTCCACGCCTGAATTATACCATCCTCTTTTCGCATGAGTCTTGCCTTACGAACAAGAAGCGCTAGACGCAAAGACGCAAAGGACCACGCAAAGGCTTTTATTGTCTGCCCCAAATCTGACCCCTTATAGTCCCCCTACCGCATTGCCGTGCAGCCTGGGGAGTGATATACTGAACCGGCCCCTATTCAGCCTGCCGAAGGGGCCGCTACAATGCTGTAGCAACGCTCATTGAGGAGGATATTCCATGCCGGAGACGATGCGCGCCCTGTGCAAGGTGCGCCCCGAACCCGGTGCCGAACTGGTGGAAACGCCCATTCCCGAAGTCGGCCCCGACGATATTCTAGTGAAGGTGCGCGCCACTACTATCTGCGGCACCGACCTGCACATCTACAATTGGGACCCCTGGGCACAGTCTCGCATCAAAACGCCCCTGGTCTTTGGGCACGAGTGCTCCGGGGACGTAGTGGAGCGGGGCAGAAACGTGCGCGAAGTAAGTGTGGGCGACTATGTGTCGCTCGAAACGCATATTACCAGCGAAGCTTCGTACCAAACCAGGATTTGCCAGGCCAACGTAGACCCCTCGGTCAAAATCCTGGGTATAGACCGCCCCGGCTGCTATGCCGAATACGTTTCCGTGCCCGCCAGGGTTGCCTGGAAGAATCCCCCCGATATGTCCCCAGAGGTGGCCTCGATACAGGAGCCGTTCGGCAACGCCGTCTACACCGTACTGAGCGCGCCCGTCGCCACCAAAACAGTGTTGGTAACAGGCTGTGGGCCGATAGGACTGTGGGCGATAGGGGTGGCGAAAGCGGCAGGGGCCAGGGCAGTGTACGCCACCGACATCAATCCGAGGCGGCTGGCATTAGCCGAGCAGATGGGGGCCACGTTAGCCGTCAACAGCGCCGAAAGCGACCCGGTGGAGATAGTGCGCCATGAAACGGGAGGCATCGGGGTGGACGTGCTGTGCGAGATGTCCGGCAACTGGCGAGCGATTAAACAGGGATTTGACGCGCTACGCAACGGAGGCCGCGCTTCTATCCTGGGCATCCCCTCGCGCCCCATCGAGATAGACGTAGCCAACGACATCGTTTTCAAAGGCGCAACCGTGTACGGCATATCGGGCCGCCTGCTGTGGGAGACCTGGTACCAGACCCAGGCTCTTATCACGGGCGGCATGGTAGACCCTACCCCCGTGATTACCCACCGCTTCCCCCTGGAGCAGTTCGAGGAGGCGTTCCGGCTGATGAACAACGGCGAGGCGGCGAAGGTGGCGATGTTTCCCAACCAAGACGGGAGATAGCTCATGATTACGGGAAGAGAACGTTTTATCGTAGACGAAGAAGGCAAGCGCACAGAGGTGATCCTCGATGTAGAGGACTACTATAGAATGTTGCAGGAACTGGAAGGGCTGGAATCGGTTCGTGCTTTCGATCTCATCCTGCGTCGTGCTCCTCTGAAAATAGTAGGGGCACGGCGCGCCGTGCCCCTACGGACGCGCACATTTTCATTGTCGGTTGTGGCATGAGGGCCATGATTACTCAGAAAGAATTAGCTAGGCTGCGTGGTGACGAATACAGGCGGGTGCGTGACGCTATTCGGTATCTAGGGCAAGAGCCAAGACCGGCAGGGCACGCCAAATTAACCGGGCAGTAACCTATAGCCCAAACACCCTCACCTCTGAAGAACAGTAAAGACTGAAAGGAGCAGATGATGCCCACAACCCTACGCACACGGCTCGAAAACGAAGTAGAGGACCTTAAGGAGCGGCACATGTTCCGCCGGCTGCGCGTGGTGCATGGCGCGGAGCAGGCGGTGTGCAACATAGACGGCAAGGAGGTTATCAACCTGTCGTCGAACAACTATCTTGGGCTGACCACCAATCCCAGACTGGAGGATGCCGCCATAGAAGCCATCAAGACGCACGGAGTGGGCACGGCGGCGGTGCGTACCATCATCGGCACGATGGACTTGCACCAGAGGCTGGAGGAGAGGTTGGCTGAGTTCAAGCACACCGAGGCCACCCTCACCTTTCAGTCGGGCTTCGCCTCCAACCAGGCCATCATCCAGTCGCTCATGGAGGACGGCGACGCTATTATCTCCGACGAACTGAACCATGCCTCCATCATAGACGGCATCCGGCTGTCGAAAGCCTCCCGCTATATATACAAGCATATGGACATGAACAGTTTGGAGGATAAACTCAAAGAGGCCCAGGGCGCGCGCACACGCATGGTAATCACCGACGGTGTGTTCAGCATGGACGGCGATATAGCCCCTCTCAAGGAAATAGTGGAGCTTGCCGAACGATACGGCGCGGCTACCTACGTGGACGATGCCCATGCTTCGGGCGTGCTCGGCAGCAACGGCAGGGGCAGTGTGGACCACTGGGGCTTGAACGGCAGGGTGGACGTGCAGGTGGGCACTTTCTCGAAGGCCTTCGGTTCGCAGGGCGGCTACGTAGCGGGCATACAACCTCTGCGCGATTTTCTGATCCACAAGGCGCGCCCTTTCCTCTTTTCAAACGCCCTGCCCCCAAGCGTGATCGCAAGCTGCCTGGCGGCCATTGATGTGCTTGAAACCGAGCCGCAGTTGATAGACCGGCTGTGGGAGAACACTCGCTACTTCAAAGGCGCGCTGGCCGACCTCGGCTTCGACATCGGGCAGAGCGAAACGCCTATCACCCCGGTGATCGTGGGCAGCGGCGAAAACGCCCACAAACTGAGCGACCGCCTGTTCGAGGAAGGGGTGTTCGCCCAGGGCATCGGCTACCCCACCGTGCCCGAAAACAAGAGCCGGGTGCGTACTATCGTTACCGCTACCCACACAAAGGAGAACCTGGACACAGCCGTCGGCGCTTTCGAGAAGGTAGGGCACGAGTTGGGGCTTATCTGAGGCAGCAGGGAATGATGTGCAGTGATGAGGAGAGGCCTAGAAAAACTCAACGGGAGGTTTATGACTCTTTTGTGACTAATCACAAAGGAGTCATAAAAAGTCATAAACGAATAACCGGCTGCTTCTTGTGCGTTATACTTATGAAACCTTACAGATCAGCGATACAAGTCAGCGATACAAACCAAAGGAGGCAAACATCATGCAACTGAACCTGCAACCCGATGAAATAAACGCCCTGCTCACCACCCTCAACTACTACATCCCCCAACTGCGCGAGGAGATAGGCAAGACGGAGAACTACGACATGCGGGAGAGCCTCAAGGCGCAGCAGGCTACCCTCACCGGCCTGCTCTCCAAGTTGGGCGGCTCGATTGCCGACACCAACAGCCCCAACCTGGGTGCGGAGAACCCGCCCTGGGGTGGAGTGTAATCAACGGAGACGTGCGGGGTTGAGAGCTTGCGGCTGTTTCGGCTGTGAGTTCTTAGCCTTGCCGGTTTAAGTGCTCCCATGCGCGGTGTAGAGGTAATTCTCGGCCTGCTTATAGCGGTGGTAGTTGTGGTGAGCATCGCTCGCCGCGTGGCTGTGCCCTACCCTATTATGCTTGTGCTTGGCGGCCTGGCTCTCGGCTTCGTGCCCGGCTTGCCGCACGTCGAGATAGAGCCTGAGCTTGTCTTTGTCTTCTTTCTGCCGCCGCTGATTCAATCGGCGGCTTACGTTACCTCGATCCGGGATTTGCGGGCCAACGTTCGCTCGCTTATTTTGCTGGCCGTCGGCCTGGTGCTTTTCACCACTGCTGTTGTGGCCGTTGTTGCCCATTGGGTGATACCGGGCCTGCCCTGGGCGGCGGCGTTCGTGCTTGGCGCAATCGTGTCGCCACCCGACCCTGTGGCTATCACCGCAGTGGGACGGCAGCTACATCTCCCCAAGCGACTTACAATCGTTCTCGAAGGGGAAGGGCTGATAAACGACGCTGTGGCCCTCGTTGCATACCAACTGGCAGTGGCCGCTGTTGTCACGGGCGCGTTCTCGATTCAGGAGGCGGGGCTGCGCTTTTTGTTTACGGGCGGAGGCGGGGTTGTGCTGGGCCTCTTGATCGGTTGGGGCATCACCCGGCTGATACATCACCTGAACGACCCGGTGATAGAGATAACTATATCGCTCTTGTCGTCGTTCGGCACCTATCTGCTGGCCGACTATCTAAGCGTGTCGGGCATACTGGCAGTGGTGACGATAGGGCTGTACCTGGGGCAGCGCAGCTCTCACATCATGTCTTCGGAAACGCGCCTCATGGCCGTCGCGGTGTGGGACATGGTAGTCTTTTTGTTGAACGGTCTGGTTTTCATCCTGATCGGGCTGCAACTACAGACGATATTCGGGGGCTTGACACAGTACTCGTATGCAAGTCTCTTTTTCTATGCCGTCGCCGTCAGCCTTGCCGTCATAATAGCCCGCATAGTGTGGGTTTTCCCGGCAATATACCTGCCTCGCATGCTGTTCCGCCGCATCCGCGAGCGCGACCCCTTGCCTCCCCGCCGGCAAGTGGTCGTAGCAGCCTGGGCGGGTATGCGCGGGGTAATCTCTCTGGCGGCGGCGCTTGCCTTACCGTTTGTGGTCAGCGGCGGCGCGCCCTTTCCTGAGCGTCGACTAATCGTTTTCTTGAGCTTTTCGGTGATCTTAGTTACGCTGGTGTTGCAAGGGTTGAGCCTGCCTCCGCTTATACGCCTGCTTGGAGTCGGCGGCGAATCGACCAGGCGCGAGGAGGCGTCGGCGCGCCTTCAGGCGGCGCAGGCGGCAGTGTCGCGCCTCAAAGGGTTGGCCGACGAAGATTGGGCTAGCCCGGCGGCGCTGGACGACCTGCGTAGCCACTATAGAGCCCGCATGGGGCTGTACGAGGAGCGCTTGAACGAGAGCGAGAACAGCCTCAAGTATGAGGAGTTGTCGTCCTCCTACAAGCGGATGCAACAGGAGGTGCTGAACGCCGAACGGCAGGCTATCCTCGATATGCGGGGCGGAAGCGAGATAAGCGAGGAGGTGCTGCGCCAGGTCGAGCGCGACTTAGACCTTGAGGAGCAGAGGCTACAAGGATAAAAGAGTAAGAGGGTAAAGGACGTTTATGCCGCGCCCACTGGCCTGCCCTCCAACCTATAGTCGTGCTCTTGCGCTTCCGCCTCGTCTGCTTCATCGTTCTCCGCCATCTGCTCCAACAGGCCCAGCACGTCCTTGTATGAGCGCAGGTTGAAGCGGGCGTAGGACTGCACCAGCCCCACACGGATCGAGTAGGCGGTATCGGGCAGCACCATGAACAAGTGCTCGTCGGTCCAGTCGTCGCCCAGGGCAAGCACAAAATCGGCATGGCTGTCGTTCAGCCAACGCAGACCGGTGGTGCCCTTGCTGACCCCCGCCGTCTTCACCTCGATCACCTTATTGCCTTGGAGCACCTGTATGTTGATATTTGCGGTGTAATTCACCAGGTGGTCGAGCAGTTCTTTGGCGCGCACCGGGCCGAGGTCGGGGTCGGCGGCGCGATAGTGCCAGGCTATCGAGAAAGACTTCTCTTCCAGGAACGAGCCGGGCAGCCGGTTGGCGTACATCTCCAATATGGGGCGGATGCTCTGCTTCCACTCCGAGGTCATCGGCTGTATCATCTCCCAGCTTTCTCCGGCTTGCGGCTTGCGGGTCCACACGCCATGCTCGGCCACCATGCCCACAGGCAGGTCGCCGAACCAGTTTTGCAGGGTGTCCTTGTCCCTGCCGCTGATCAGCACCACCTCGTTGCGAGGCTCCGACGCCAGCTGGTTGACGATACTGAGCACCTGCGCTGAGGGGCTTGCAAGTTGAGGGTCTTTCTGGAAGGGCACAAGCGTGCCGTCGTAGTCGAGCATAACGAGCCTGCGCCCTGCCTTGCGGTAATCACCGAGAAGCTGCTCACGCACCTCCGCGCCGAGCAGCTTTGCCCCGAACTTGGTCTGCTCTTCCTTTGTAGCATGCAGTTGCTCTATAAAATCTTCGGCCCACGAAACCACATCGTAACGGCTCATGCGCTCCTGCATAAGGGCGATACGCTGTTGCTGCTCCTCCTCCGGCATTTCCAGGGCCTCTTTGATCGCCTCGGCGATCTCCTCTCGACCGTTGGGGTTGATAGTGATCGCCTCGCCCAACTCTTTAGCCGCCCCCGCGAACTCGCTCAGGATGAGCACGCCCCCCGCGCCGTTGCTGCGAGCCGCCACATACTCTTTAGCGATCAGGTTCATGCCGTCGCGCAGGGGTGTTACCAGCGCTACATCGCTCACGTTGTACAAGGCAACCAGCGTGTTGAACGACAGCGACCTGAACTGGTAGGTAATGGGCGTCCAGCCGATGCTGCCGAACCTACCGTTGATGCGGCCCACCATCTCCTCTATCTGCTGCTTAGTCTCCTGGTATCGCTCTACCCCCACGCGAGAAGGCACTGTTATCAGGGCCAGCGTTACCTTGTTGTGCCACTCAGGGTTCTCGTCCAAAAATCGCTCGAAACCCTCCAGGCGGTTGATTATCCCCTTGGTGTAGTCGAGCCGGTCAACGGAGAGCACCAGCTTGGTGTCTCCGATAGACCTGTGCAACGCTCTTTTCTCCCGCTCTACTTCGGGCCTGTTGATCGCCTCATGGTAGCGAGGGTAGTCTATACCCATCGGGAAAGTCTCCGCCCGCACCAGGCGGTCTTCGACGAGCATCTCGCCCAGGTTGTGCTCGTAGCCAAGCTCACGCAGCACGGTGCGCTGAAAATACTGGGTGTACTCGTGCGTGTGAAAGCCCACCAGGTCGGCCCCCAGCAAGCCTTCCAGTATCTCGGCTCCCCACTTGCGGGGCAAGAGGCGGTATATCTCGTAGCCGGGGAAGGGTATATGCAGGAAGAAGCCGATATTGGCCTGCGGCATCTTCTCTCTGATCATCTTCGGCAGCATCATAAGCTGGTAGTCGTGTACCCACACCGTGTCGCCCGGCCTGATGACCTCAAGTACGGCCTCGGCAAATATCCGGTTGACATCTTTGTACTGCTGCCAGTATTCGTCGTTGTAGACGGCAAAGGAGGGGAGATAGTGGAACAGGGGCCAGATCGTTTTGTTGCAGAAGCCGTGATAGAAGGTGTCCATCGCCTCCTCGTCCACAAAGACGGGCCAGGCGTTGAAGTTGGTGAGGGCATCCTCTTTGAGCATGCTTTGGGAGGCTTCGGGCACGGTGGCTCCGGGCCAGCCTATCCACACATAGGGAACCGATTCGGGGGTGATCTCTCGGAGGTTGGGGTCTTTTATGCCTTCTAAATATGCGCCGAGGCCCGAAACCAGGCCGCCCGCGCTAGGCTGGAGGCTTGGCTCACCCTCGCGTTCCTCTATGGTGAAGGGCAGCCGGTTGGATACTATGAGCAGCCTCGACTTGTCTGTCTTGCTCGATGATTCTTTTACTAATGCTGTTTTCGTGTTCGCCATGCGGTTCTTTCCTCTTCCCTGCGATACTGTGCCGACAGTATGACCGACGTAGACCGCTGTTCCCTGTGCCTGTGAATATGAGATGGGGAACCAGGTGTGTCGGGGTTGCAGTCGGTATGCGTGGAGCGTATCAGCTGGGATGCTGGGAGGAGCCGCGTAAAACCGGGGGCGCTGCATACGGCCCGCCCCCGCTTCGCTCATACCCCGTTGTCGCTGAATGGGTTGCGCGCCCTGCTTTCACTCAGCTTCCTCTCGTTCTCTTGTTACCTTAGTTATCGCTACTGTCTCTAATTGTCACCGTAAGTATAACAGATTCCCCCTTTTTTCGCACACCCTTTCTAATTTCCCGTGAAGGTGACACTAAACGCTAAGATTCGTATTGTTGTTGCATGCGGGCTAACCTCTACTTCATATAATACCCTGTTTTCTTGGCAAAAAACGTGCCGTTACACCGCTTGACCACGTATTAGAGCACAATGTTAACATTCTTGTAAGATGTGTTAATCTTACACATGTGCAGTTGCTCGGTTGTTCATCTGAACAACCGGAGACTATTGTGCAGCGCCTACTCGGAAGGGGAGGAAGGCCTAAGAACCTTCGCGTGTGACGTCTTCGTACCCGTCCTGTTAAGCGTCCCATTAAGCGCCCCATGTTCAGGAGCCGGCACAAGTCTTGCTCGGCGTTCTCCTTGTACAAAGAAGCTACGAAGCTATGAGGAGAACGCCAAATGAGCAAGAGTGTGCTGATCACAGGCGGGGCCGGGTTCATCGGCTCGCACTTGGCAGACGAACTGTTGGCAAAGGGCCACAAAGTGCGCGCCCTGGACAACCTTTCGGTGCAGGTGCATGGCCCTGAACAACAACGCCCCGCCTACCTCAGCCCCGATGTAGAACTGCTGGTGGGCGACGTGCGCGACCCGCAGGCCGTTCGCAAGGCCCTACAGGGGGTGGACACAGTTTACCACCTGGCAGCCGCCGTAGGCGTGGGCCAGAGCATGTATGAGATCGCCCACTACACCGAGGTAAACAATCTGGGCACAGCTACCCTGTTGGAAGCGCTGATAGAGAGGCCCGTCGAGCGGCTGATCGTGGCCTCCAGCATGAGCCTATACGGAGAAGGGCTGTACCGCGACTCCGATGGAGGCATGGTAGAGGGCGCCGAGCGACCCCTGGAACAGCTTAAAGCGCGGCAGTGGGAGGTGCAGGACGCACAAGGCAGGGAACTCGCCCCCCTGCCCACGCCCGAAACTAAATCGGCATGCCTCTCCTCAGTGTACGCTCTTTCCAAATACGACCAGGAGCGCCTATGCCTCATCACGGGGCGGGCCTACGCTATCCCAACAGTGGCGCTCCGTTTCTTCAACGTCTACGGCCCCCGGCAAGCGCTTTCCAATCCCTACACCGGCGTGCTGGCGATATTCGCCTCCCGCTTGTTGAGCGGCCGGCCACCCCTCATCAACGAAGACGGCTATCAGCAGCGCGATTTCGTAAGCGTGCATGATGTGGCACAGGCATGCGTCCTGGCCCTCGAAGCACCCCAGGACAAATTGGCACAGACCGGCTCGCAGGTGTTCAACGTGGGCAGCGGCAATCACTACACCGTGCGGGAGATAGCAGAGCGCATGACCCGGCTGCTGGGCAAAGAGTATATCGAACCGGAGATCACAGGCAAGTACCGCATGGGCGACATACGGCACTGCTTTGCCGACATCTCTCTGGCTCAACAGGTGTTGGGCTATAGACCGAATGTAGAGTTTGAGGAAGGGTTGGTAGAGCTTGCCGCCTGGCTCGAAACACAAATCGTCCACGACTACGTGCCACAAGCCTACGCCGAGCTTGCCGGCAGAGGGCTAACAGTATGAAGCAAGGGCACAACAACGACCACATTAATCCCATTAATCACGATGACCAAAACCC
>JBBSIX010000009.1:0-23360 GCA_038231875.1 Chloroflexia bacterium
AAGGGTAGGGGCACGGCGCGCCGTGCCCCTACGGACGCGCACATTTTCATTGGCGGTTGTGGCATGAGGGCCATGATTACTCTGAACACTTACGCCCGGAGGTAGGGGTGCAACTCCGGGGCGACACTGGTATAATGGGCACTAATGCTTGTTTTGCACGCAATACGCACAGTGGACGCCCGGCAGACCGGGGGCGCGGAGGAGCTTTTGCTGCTGCTCTGTCCTGCCCTCGCCCTGAGTGGGGGCCGTTATAGGCCCGCCGTGCTGCTGCTGCGTAGGCCCCAACCCGGCGGCGACCCTGCTAAGGACTTCGGCAGGCGGGCGCGCGCCCTGGGCATCCCCGTGCTGCCCTTGCAGGAGCTAAAGTGGCGTGCGGGTTGGTTGAGAAGGTTGCCGGCCGGCGTGCATGTGTCGCTCATACACATGCACGGCCAGAGGGCCAACTACTTTGTCTGGCTGATGCGCCGCCTCTTTCCGCGCACCTGGGGGCGCGTGCCCCTGGTGGCGACGGTACACGGCTGGGTGCAGGACAACTTTGTGCGCCGCGTAGTCACCCGGCTTGAGTTTGCCACCCTGCGCGATTGCGACCACGTAATTACCGTGTCGGAGCAACAGCGCCGCACCCTCCTCGACCTCGGCTTTTCGCCTGAGCGGGTGAGCGTGGTGCGCCCCGGCATACCCTACCTGGCCTCAGAGGGCCTGCATGCCGCCACCCCGCAAGAGCGGCAGGAAGCCCGCAGACGGTGGGGTATCGCCCCCAATGCTTATGTCATCACGGCTGTGGGGCGGCTGTCCACCGAAAAGCGGTTTGATCTGTTTTTGCGAGCCTGCGCTCTCCTCGCCGAGAAGATACCCGAGGCGCGCTTCCTGCTTGTGGGCGGGGGCAAGCAAGAGGACAACCTGAAAGCGTTGTGCCGCGATCTAGGGCTGGAAGGACGAGTAGTCTTTACTGGACTGACCAGAGATATGGCATCGGTGTATGCTGCTACCGACCTGCTGATGCTCACATCAGATACGGAAGGCACGCCCCACGTTTTGCTTGAGGCCATGGGCAGCGGTATCCCCGTTGTGTCTACGGCGGTAGGCGGTGTGCCGGAGTTTGTCACCGACGGCGAGAGCGGGCTATTAGTTCCACCCGGCAACCCACAGGCCCTGGCCGAGGCAGTCATGAAGGTATACTGCAATCCACAGTTGGCCGGCAGGCTCGTGCGTGTCGGGCGCGAAGTGGCTGCACAGTTCACGGTAGAGCGCATGGCCGGTGGGGTCGCGCAGGTGTACGATAAGGTAGCGGCGCTACAGGCGGTAGAGGCCACATGAACAGGCGAGTGCGCGTCTTACAGATGATAGACTTCCTGGGGCCGGGGGGCGCGGAAGCCCTGCTCTACACTTTGGCTTGCAGCATAAACATCGCCAGGTTCGACCTGCACATTTGCGGCTTGCGAAACGGCAGCCCCTACGCCCTTGGCCCACAGCTTCGCGCTCTGGGCGTGCAGGTGGTGGAGTTCAAGCAGCGCAACGCCTACGACCTGCCTACCCTGTTCGCTCTCATAAAATATATACGCAAGCACCGCATTGATATAATCCATACTCATCTGCTCGCCTCCGACATCATGGGCCGGGTGGCGGGCTTTCTCACCGGCAAGCCTGTTGTGTCTACCGTCCACAATTCCAGGGAGGACTTCGACCACGAGCCGCTCCGCAGGCAGTGGATGGAGCGTTGGACGGCCCGGCTAATGTGCCGCCGCCTGGTGGTGGTATCCGAGACGCTGCTGGACGAGATAGCCGAGTGGTACGGCTTGCCGGCCGGCCGGTTTCTGGCTATCTCCAACGGAGTAGACACCGAGCGTTTCAGACCTAACCCGGAGGTAGACAAAGCCGCAGTAGAACGCTCCCTTTTTGGCGAAGACGGCTGTGACGGCCCGCTAGTGTTGAGTATCGCTCGCCTCACGCCCCAGAAAGGGTTGAACTACCTGTTGGAGGCCGCTCACAAGGTTCTCGCGGTGCGGCCCGATGTGCGCTTCGCCATAGCGGGGTTGGGCGCTCTCCAGGAGGAGTTGGAGAGCCATGCGCGCAGCCTGAGGCTGGACGGCAAACTGGTCTTTGCCGGGGCGCGCACCGACATACCCGAACTGCTGGCGGCGAGCGATCTGTTTGTGCTTTCTTCGCTGTGGGAAGGTCTGCCGATAGCCTTGCTTGAGGCGATGTCGGCGGGCTGCCCTGTGGTAGCCACCGAGGTTGGCGGGGTCACTGAGGTGGTGCAGAGGGGTGCATTAGGCCTCCTGTCGCCTCCCGCCGACCCCGATGCTCTGGCGGAGGCCATCCTTAGAGCGCTGGACGACCCGCAGGCGACGCGGGCACGAGGTGAAGCGGCACGAGCCTGGGTGAAGGCACACTATAGTATGGAAGCCTGGGTAGGAAAATTGGAGCGGCTCTACATGCGGGAGTTGACGAAGGGGTGATCGCCGGGCTACAGGCTCGCCTCCAAGACAGTGTGGCCTGGCGCAACGTCGCGCTGGTGGCGCTTGCCGCCTTGGTGGGGGTGTTCGGCGGGCTGGCTGTGGCGATGGGCAACCCTGTTGTACCTTTCGCGGCTTTGTTGGCGTTGATCGCCCTTCCCTGGTTGGCTACTCGGCCCCTGGCCGACCTGATGCTGGTAATAGGCACTGTGATGCTGCTGCCGTTCGCCACCCTGCCTGTGCGCCTGGCCGTGTTCACCCCCACCTTGTTGGAGGTCGGGCTGCTGTTTCTGTACATGGCCTGGTTCCTCTTGCTGCTGTTCAACACAGGCGAGGGGCTGGTACGCACCCCTCTCGACGGTTGGGTGCTGGTGTTCCTGGCCGGCACGCTGTTCGCCTTCCTGCTGGGCCTCGCCCGCGACCACTCGACCGATGTGGTACACAACTACATCAAGTTGCTGCTGGCCGTAGGCGTTTTCTTCGCAGCCGGCAATGTGGTACGCAGCGCGCGCACCCTCACAGCCGTGATGCGCCTGCTCCTGTTGTCGGGGGGCCTTTCTGCTGCGCTGGGAGTGGCGCTGTGGCGACTGCCCGACACATTGGCCGGCAACCTTTTGTCTCGCCTGAGCGTAATCGGCTATCCGGCCGCGCGGGTGATACGCTACGTAGAGGACAACCCGGCGTTGGGCGAGCGTGCGATAGGCACGCAGGTGGACCCCAACTCGTTCGGCGGGCTGCTGATGATAGTAGCCGTGCTCACAGGCGTGCAACTGTTGGCCCGCAAGCCGCTTCTGCCGCGCTGGTTGCTGGCCGGCATGCTGCTCACCGAGTTGGCGGCCACCGTGCTTACACAGTCGCGGTCGGCGCTTGGGGGCCTCCTGGTGGCCGGGGTGGTGGTCGCCACGCTGCGCTATAGAAGGCTGTGGGGCTGGGGGGTGGCGGCGGGCGCACTCGTGTTGGCGATGGGGGCCGGCAGCGGCTACTTTACACGCATCGTAGCCGGCTTGCGCTTCCAGGATGCGGCGAGTTTGCAGAGGCTTGACGAGTACAGCCACGCCCTCAACATCATTGGCCGCTATCCGGTCTTCGGTGTGGGCTTCGGCAGCGCGGGCGAGTTGGACCTTGCCGCCGGGGTTTCCAGCCTGTACTTGACGATAGCCGAGCGGGCCGGCCTGGTAGCCCTCGCGTTGTTCGCGGCGGCAATGCTGGCCTTTTTCCTAACCGCACTGCCCGCCGTTGTTGCCTCGCGCAGGGCGGCCCCTCTGCCCGGCGAGGTGGGCGAAGCCGAATGGTCGGCCCTAGACGCGACTCTGCTGGGAGGCACGGCTGCCATGGCGGGCGCGCTCCTGTCGGTGGGCTTCCTGGATCACTTCTACTTCAACATCGAGTTTCCCCACATGGTAGCCTTGTTCTGGCTGACGGCAAGCCTGACCCTGGCGGCGCGAAGGCTGTGCGCGTCAGGCTCTTACCTTCCACAGTAAGCGGTCAGACTTGGGGTGGGATAACAGTCTGTAGGGGCCTGAATTGCGAAGCAAGAACCCCCCGTGCCTGCCATCTACCCTTGCCCCGAAGATCGGGGAATACCACCAGGGCAGGCACGGGGGCCTGCCCCTACAACGAATCACCCACCCCCGTTTGACAATCGCCGCTTTAGGGAGTAATCTACACCTACCTTTGAGCGTGGAGAAACCCCTATGTCCGACCAGGCCGAGAGCGTGCAGCCCACCACGTTGAGCAACGTGGAGATACAAAAGATACTGCCCCACCGCTATCCCTTCCTTTTAATAGACAAGATAGTGGAAATCGAGTACGGCAAGCGAGCGGTGGGCATCAAGAATGTGACGGCCAACGAGCCTTTCTTTCAGGGCCACTTCCCCGATTATCCGGTTATGCCCGGCGTTCTCATCATCGAGGCGATTGCCCAGGTGGGTGCGGTGGCGGTGCTTGGGTTGCCGGAGAACACGGGCAAGATCGCCTTCTTCGCTGGGGTGGACGAGGTACGCTTCAAGCGCCAGGTTGTGCCGGGCGATACCCTTCGCATCGAGGTGACGCTGACCCGCCTGCGCGGCCCTATCGGACAGGGCACGGGAGAGGCCACAGTGGACGGCCAACTGGCCTGCCGGGGGTCATTCATGTTCGCCATCAGCGAGGGACCAGGTTAAGCAGACAGTAGCCGCCGGCCGGCGGAGAAAGAAGCACGATAGTGGACGAAAGCAGAAGGCCACTCGGCGAGGTGATCGCTACCTCCTACAGCAGCTTTACGGTTGAAAGCTATACGCTGAACAGCACGCCGCCTCTCGGCTCGCTTGTGGTGGCGCAGAACGTCATCGGGGTGGTGTGCTCGGCGCACACCGAAGGGCTGGGGCCGATCTCGGCCAGAGGCAGCCTGGAGGGCGACGACGAAAGCGTCTACGAGATGTACCCCGACTTGCAGCGTACTTTGCGCTCGCAGTTCGGCGCACTGGTGGTAGGCTGCTATGACGAGTCGGCTGGGAGCGTATCTGAAGGCCGGGCGGTGTATACCTTCCCCGAATGCCCGCCTCGCATACACTACAAGTGCCGGCAGGCAGGTGACGCCGAACTGGTTCTTTTCACACAAAGGCCCGACTACCTGCGCCTGCTGCTCTTTTCCAACGAAGTGCCCAACGTGGACCAGGTGCTTATCCACCTGATCGTGCGTGCCTACCGGGCGAGGGGCAACGACCATGCCTGGCTGTCCTCCACCGCCGAGTACCTGGGCCGCCAACTAAAAGGCCAGTACGACCGCTTGCTGGCTGTTCTCAAGACGCTCGACGCGCTCACCACCCCCAGGCTGGAGCATACTGGTGAGATTTCGGAAGCGGTAGGAAAGGTGAGACTGTAGGATGGAAAATAACGGCAAAGAGATCAGCCTTGTATCGCAACTCATCTGGCGCATAGAATCGGAGCGCAACGGCAACGGGCGCTCGCCGGCCGAGCGCGCACCTCTGGGGCAGGTAACGGCAGCCGACACCGAGCGTGGCGTGACGGTCCACCTGCGGCGCGAACAGCCTGTTGAGCTACTACGCCAGGGGCAGTTTGTGGTGGTCGAGGGCCGACATGTGCGCTTCTTCGGCACGATAGGCTCATTCCGTCTCGCTACCACCGACCCTGCGGTGGGTATGGACCCACCCGACTCGGCATCTCCCCTGGTGCGCGATACCCTTTCCCGCTCCACCACCTACGCCGAGTGCAACGTCCGCATGGCGCTGGAACTGTCACCGGAGGGGATGCCCCGCCCAGCGCGCACCATCCCCGGCCCCTTCAGCCAGGCGTTCGTGGCCGGGCAGGCCGACTACCGCACCGTTTTCGGTACGGAGGACCGGCACCACTTTGTTATCGGCTCGCCCCGCGAACTCGATGAGGACATGGCGGCGCAAGCGCCTATCTGCATAGACTTACGTAAATTTGTAGAGCGTTCCAACGGCATCTTTGGGCGCACAGGCACGGGCAAAAGCATCCTGGCTCGCCTCCTCTTGTGCGGCATGATAAAGTCGGACGCTTCGGTCAACCTGATCTTCGATATGCACTCCGAGTATGCCACCGAAAAGGAGTTGGAGCCTCGCGGCCAGGGCAGGTACGCCAAGGGCTTGCGCGACCTGTTCGGCAAAAACCGCGTGGCCCTGTACACGATGGACGAGGAGGAGAGCCGTAAGCATGGAGGGGTGGACGGCGCGATCCGCATAGCCCTGAGCGACATCACCATAGACGACATCGAGGCGCTGGGGAGCGAACTGAAGATGAGCGAAGGCTCGGCGATGCTGATCACCGCGAGGCAGGCGTGGCGCAAGCTGGGGCGCAACTGGATCGAGCGGTTGGTGGAGATGGACGCGATTAGACTGGAAGAATACTGCACACAGACTGGGGCGAATACCGGCTCGGTCGAAGCGCTCAAGAGGCGGCTTGAGACGATAGCCGACTTCCCCTTTGTCGTATCGTCAAAAGAGGCAGTGGGTGGAGGCATCAACGGCTTGATAAACGACCTAAAGGGCGGCAGGCACGTTATCCTGATGTTTGGGCAACACCGCAGCACGCTGGCCTACATGCTGGTCGCCAATATCCTGACCAAGCGCATACACGATGAGTGGGTGAAGTGGTCGGAGAGGCACGAACAGGACCGCGAAGGGCAGGAGCCTCCGCGCCCGCTAGTGATCACGATAGAGGAGGCGCATAAGTTCCTGGGGCGGGGCAGCGCCACTATTTTCGGCACGATAGCCCGTGAGATGCGTAAATACCTGGTGACGCTGATGATAATAGACCAGCGACCCTCCGGCATAGACGACGAGGTGATGAGCCAGATAGGTACTCGTGTGACGGCCTTGCTCAATGACGACAAGGATATAGACGCGGTGTTCACCGGCATCCGGGGCGGCAGCCAACTAAAAGCCTTGCTGACTACCCTCGACAGCAAGCAAGAGGTCATGCTGATGGGCCACGCCGTGCCGATGGAGGTGGTACTGCGCGTGCGCTCCTTCGACAACGATTTTTACCGAAGCCTCACCACAGGCCCCGCCACTCCCACCAAACTCGCCCGTAACATCGAGGAGAACATAGTCAAAAGCGAGAAGGCAAAGACCAGCCTGGAAAGCCTGTTCGACGAGTAAGCAGAGCGGCCCAAGAGAACAGAGAGTGCAAGGGGAAGCTCCACCCCTACTCTGGACGCTTGCTCTGGCCCAGGTAAGGGGTCAGACAGGGGGTAGGGGCACGGCGCGCCGTGCCCCTACGGATGCGCACATTTTCATCAGTAATGGTGGCCCCAGGGTCATGGCTTACTCTGACCCCGTACTGACCCAGTTATTCTTGACGAGCCTATACGCATGCCGTATACTCAACTTGCAAGGCCCTAGAGCAAAATCGCAAGGTACTACTGGTCCCATCTATTCTCAACTTTAGTTAGACAGGATAGTTTCATGTCTCAAGACTGCCCACATTGCGGCCGGCCGGTACCGGCCGGCCATCGTTTCTGTTCAAATTGCGGGCAAAGGGTGGAGGCAAAGACTGCCAACCCACCCGCACCCGCCTCTGAGGGCATGCTGCCCCTACCTCCTACCACATCGCTGCAACCAGTTACCTACGTAGTACAGCGGTACGAGCAGGAGAACCGGCCTCAAGAAGCCGCCGAACCGGGCGCGACGACCGAGGCCCCAGCTACGCCGGGCGTCGCTGAGGGGCCATACGCGCCTTTTGTGCCCCCCGCCGCCGCCTCACCCGTCCAACTGCCGTCCGAGCCTCTGTCTACAGCAGCCTCTCCGCCCACCGGCATGGCTGCGGCCCCACCGCCCGCATCCCCCAAAGCCTATGACCTGGCGGCGGCCACTGGCGGCACGAGCCGGTACGGTAGTTACGCCCCACCCCCTTCCTCTCGGCAGGCCAATAGCGCGACCGGAACCTATGCTCCTTACGTCAGCGGGGCCGTCCCATCGCTCGAAAGACCTGCACCGCAACGCTCCTGGCTGATGCCGGTGTTGCTGGCGGGGTCGGCGGTGCTCCTCGTGTTGGTCCTGGCTAGCGGCTACCTCCTCCTCAAACCAAGTGATAAAAACACACCCCAGGGGCAGAACCTACCGCCCGTGCAGAGCCAACTGCCCACAGCACAGAGTCAACTGCCCGCCAACGCCGGCGAGGACGCTAAGGTCAAGGAGGTTATCCGCCTGAGCAATGAGGCACAGATCACGGCCTGGCGCACGCTCGATGTCGGCTTGCTGAGGGAAACCTACGCAGGATCCGTGCTTACGGACAACATCAAGATGATCAACATGCTGAAAGATAAAAACATGTATGCAGTGCCCGCTAATCAGCGCCTTGACTTTACTGATGTGCAGGTAAACGGTGATACCGCAGTGGTGCGTACTGTGGAAACCTGGACCGTTACCTTCCGTATGTCGTCGGACGATACGATTGCGGACAAGCAAGGCCCGGATACCCTGCACGAGATTTACTATCTGGAGAAGCAAAACGGCAAGTGGATGATAACGAACCTGCAAGTCGAGAACCAGCCAAACGCTACTCCCACAACGGTCGAAAGCCTTGAGTCTGAAATCACCCGGCCCCGCATGCGTAGAGCCTCTTGAGCATGACCCCGGACTTCCGCAGGAGCACACCTCTACATGAAAATCGGCCCAGATGACCTTGTACTCGACGTGGGGAGCGGGCACAACCCCAACCCCCGCAGCGATATTCTTTGCGATCGCTATGTCGAGGACGACACCGAGCGCGGCGGCTCGATCCGCGTGGACCGGCCTCTGATCGTGGCCGACGGCCACAACCTGCCCTTCAAGGACAAGGCGTTCGACTACGTTATCGCCTCACACATCATCGAGCATATGGACGACCTTGCGCGATTCTGCGCGGAACTGTCCAGGGTGTCCAAACGAGGGTTTATCGCCTCACCCACTGAGCTTGCCGAGCACATGTTCGGCTGGCCCTTTCACAAGTGGTACGTCAACAAAATAGGCAACAAGCTGGTGCTCCACCCCAAGCCGCCTGTGCCCAACTTGTTCGGCGACCTGTTTCACTACATGTACGAGTACAACCCCTGGTTCGCCCGATGGCACCGCTCTTTGCCCGACATGTTCTGGATGGAGTACGAGTGGGAGGGCAGTATACAGGTAGAGATGCACGATAAGTCGCCCCTCAACCTGCTGGATCCGCGCATCCTCAAGAAGCTGTCGAGGCCTCGTGAAAATATCGTTGTGTCCCTCAAGAGGAGCGGAGTAACACTGGCTGACACCTTCTTCCCCAGACCCGTCAAAAAAGCCCTGATGGGATTGCGCCGCCAAAAAAAGACGCTGGTCCGCATCATCAACCTGGAAGGGGTACTGGCCTGTCCGGTGTGCGGAGGCGACATCAAGCGCCTGCGTGACGCAATGAAGTGCGTGCGCTGCAACCGCGTCTACCCCATCGAGAACGGTTTCCCTATGATGCTGGTTGACCAGGAGATGCGCCACAGGCCGTCGGACGAGGCTCCCTCAGAAGCGCGAGAGGTTGCAGCCACAGGCGGCGTGAACGCCTAACCCTCCAACCGCACCCCACAAGCCTCAAGCAGGCGGCTGCTGTACCGAGCCGGCCATCGGGTGAGCTTGCGACGCTGGTCGTTAGGCGAGTGGGTGTCGGAGCCTGTGGTCGTGATGAGGTCGCGGTCCTGGCACAGCTTGAGGTAGTAGGCCACGTCGTAAGAAGAATGATAGGGGTGCCACACCTCGAAGCCCATCAGCCCGGCCTCCAGCATAGCGTTCAGCGTCTCCTCGTTGGGCGGGTTGAATCCCGGTTCGGCGCGTGCAGGGTGGGCCAGGATGGGGATGGCGCCGCTCTCGCGGGCGTGGCGTATCATGTCCCGCATATCGGGTAGAGGCAGGAAATCCACCCCCACCGTCTTGGCGAGTTCGTGCGCCTCTTTCATGTTGGGCGCATACTCGTGCTTGATGATCGCCTGGAAAACGTGGTACGGAGCAATGTCTTGCCCCTTTGTGCAGAGGGCCAGCACAGCAGGCTCGATAGGCTTACCCTGCTCGGCAAGTTGCGATAGGCCGTTGGCGCAGATGTCGGCGTACTTGGCCTTCGCCTCATCGAGCGGCCCCACCACAAGGCTGTTGGAGAGGTCCACATTGTACACCAGCATGTGGTACTGCACTTCAGCCCACAAGCACGACACTTCCACCGCCGGTATGACACAGATGCCGTACTGCGCCGCCGCCTCTTGCAAGGGGCGCACGTTATCGGTGCGGTCGTGGTCGGCCAGGGCGATTACCGACAGTTGCGCCTCGCTCGCGGCCTTCGCAAGCTCCGCAGGCGTAAAGCGCCCATCGGAGGCGGTGGTATGCATGTGCAGGTCAACAAACGCATCAGCCGGTATGGTCGCATCCGCGAGCCGCCTTGTGGAGGGGTCATAGGCCGCGCTGCTAGACAATCTCCAGCTCCTCTTGCACATCCTCCACGCCCGGCACGCTGCCAGCTATCTGTTCGGCTTGCTCAGTATCTTCCAGCGAGCCGACCATGCCGCGAAGGTAAACCGTGCCGTCTTCCACCTCCACCTCGATGTTGAAGTCGGCGGTGTAAGCGTCGGTGGCGAGGGCATAGCGCACCCGCTCGGCTATCTCCTCGTCGTTGGTTTGCAGTCGCACCGGCTCGTCGCGCGGCTCGTTAGGCTCCTCAAGGGAGGTGATCGAGAAGCCGCCCAGCACGCCGACGTTGTTGCGGCTGTTGCCCTCGGTTCTCAGCACCGGGTCGGTGGGCGGAAAGTACGGCTCGCCCTCCTCGATAGCCTCAATCACGTCAATAGTGCCGGGGTCGCCCGCGAAGTCGGGTTCTTCGCTCTCTACGAGCCACTCACTGCCCAGATTCAGTACGTCGGGGTTGTTGCTGAGTTGCTCCGGGCCCATGTCGGGATCAATCAAACTATCCATTTCCTCGTCGAGAGGCGTATTGCCCTCCTCGATGTCCTCAAGGGTGTAGCTACTGGGCGAGGCCATCGAGTCCACCGAAGTGACCGGGTTCTGCTCAGGAGCCAGGCTGCGCTCCTCATAGCTGACATCCCGGTTTTCCACCGGCTGGGCGGTTGGCCCCTCTGTGGTGCGGTTATCCCGCGAATCTTGTGTACGTGAACTGCGCGACTCTGGTGTGTCCATATTATCATTCTCCTCCATTTGCCCATTCAGACTTTCAGGGTTATTGTACCATAGAGGTAGTTAGATGTAGCTGCTGTGTAAGTGTTTAGGTTTGAGATGGGACAACAGTCTGACCCCTTACGCCCCCGTGCTGTTTGACATGCCTTGAACACTGGTTTACAATTTCGATAGGGCCATCCCTGCGGCCCTTGTTATGTGTATAACTGCGCGGTACCGGGCTTGCGCCTTTCTCGATAGGCCGACAACAGCGCAAGGTGTGTGCCGGCGAGTGTCTAGAGGTCCATATTGTCCAGCAACGGCGGCAACAGCAACGGCAACGGCAGCCTGAGAGGGCGAGTGCTGAATGGGCGCTACCAGCTTATCGGGCCGGTGGGCGGCGGCGGCATGGCCCAGGTGTACAAGGCACGCGACAACGTGCTGGGGCGCGTCGTGGCTGTCAAGCTGCTGCACGACCAGTATTCGCGCGACAGCCAGTTTGTAGCCCGCTTCCGACGCGAGGCGCAGGCTGCGGCGAACCTGGCCCACCCCAATATCGTCAATGTGTACGACGTGGGGCAGGACGGCGACCTGCACTATATCGTGATGGAGTATATCAACGGCGAGAGCCTCAAAGAGTACATTACCCGCTCCGCCCCCCTGCCGCTAGGCAAGGCCGTCTCGGTTGCCGTGCAAATCCTGGCCGGCCTGGAATACGCCCACCGCAGCGGCCTGATACATCGCGACATCAAGCCCCAGAACGTGCTGATTAGCCCCGACGGTACCGTCAAAGTGACCGATTTCGGCATCGCCAAGAGTGTGTCCGACCTGGGGCTGACCGAGGCGGGGCTGGCGCTCGGCACCGCCCACTATTTCTCGCCTGAGCAGGCTAAAGGCGAGCGGGTCGTGCCCCAGTCCGATCTGTATGCTGTAGGCGTGACCCTGTACGAGATGCTCACCGGGCGGCTCCCCTTCGAGAGCGAGAACATCATGGGGCTGGCGTTCAAGCATATAACCGAGGAGCCGCCCTCGCCCAGGCTGCTCAACTCGACGATCCCTCCCAGGCTCGAGGCGATCATCATGAAGGCTCTGGCTAAAGAGCCTCAGCAACGGTTCGGCAGCGCCGCCGAGATGGAGCGGGCGCTGAAGGCGATACAGGCCGCCGGCCGTCAGGCCACCGTCGAGGTGCCGGTGGCGCACATAACAACGCAGCCCGGCTCCAAAGGGCAAAGGGGCACACCGCCCCAGGCCAAGACGAGAGGCGGGCGCACCCCGGCCGGCGGCCCGCCTACAGGCTCGCTGCGGGCCGGCCAGGGCACGCGCACATACGCGCATGCCGGGGCAGGAGGCGCAGGTACAGTTGCGGGTCCGCGACAGGTGACGGGCGCGCTCGGCAGCCCAACTTCTATGGCCGTCTCGCCCGGCCTGCGCGTGGAGTCGGGTAATTCCGGCTGTGTGATAGCCGCTATCGCCTTTTTTACTGTGGGGTTTCTGGCCTTGCTGGTCGGTGGGGCTATTTATTTTGGGCCGGTGCTGCCCAACCTCTTTACCGAGGCGGTTGTGCCCAGCCCTACCCTCACGCCCACCGTGCCTACCGCCACCCCCACTTCCACGCCCGTGCCCCCCACGCATACCCCCACCGCTACCGCTACCTTCACAACTACACCCACCTCCACGCCCATATCCGTGCCTGTTCCCAGGCTGGTCGGCCTGAAAGTGCAGGATGCCGTTGTGGTTGCCAAGCAGCGCGGCTTCAACATGCAGCAGCTTGATACTGTCGAGAGCGTCGAGTGGCCCGAAGGCACTGTGGCGCAGCAAGACCCGCAGGAGAACACCCTCCTGCAACAGACCCGCACGATACAGGTGCGAGTCAGTCGCGGCCCGCCCTCGTTCACCCTGCCCGACCTCGCCAATACCGACCCACAGGAGGCCCAAAAGACCCTGGAAGGGGCAGGGCTGCGCGTGCAAGTGGCCTATGAGGGCAGCGGAACGGTGCCCAAGGGGGTCGTCTCGCGCACCAAGCCGGCAGCCGGCGCCTCAGTCAAGCAGGGTCAGGTGGTGCAGCTGTGGATCAGTAAGGGCAAAACTGCGCGTGTGCCCAACCTGTACGGCATAGTAAACCTCGACCTTGCCGCCCAGCGCCTCGAACTGGTCGGCCTCAACCTGGGCAGCGTCACCGAAGTGGACGATCCCACCGAGAGCGTGCCCCCAGGAGCCGTGCTCAGTACCGACCCGCCTGCCGGGCAGGAAGTGGAGGAGAACACGGCGGTCAACCTGACTATCAGGAAGAAGCAGTAGGTTATGCTTTGATTAAGGCGACCGAAATCGCGCCTGGTGTGTGGCTCTTTCAAGGTGAGGAGCACAACGCCGGCGCAGTGCTTGAAGGGGCGCACGCCCTGCTGGTGGACCCCGGTCTGCCTGCTGCCGTTGAGCAATTCTTGAGCGATATGGGCACGACGGCTGAGGCGGCTTTCTTTACCCACAGCCCGCAGAGCGAAGTGGAGCAGACGGCTGCCTGGGCGCACCTCTCATCTTTCGGCCCCGGCAGCTTTACCGCCCGCAGCCCCCTGCCGATGTCTATACCCGGTTGGGAGGCCGTGCCACTCGCCGGCAGGGACAACGGACAGTTGGCGCTGTACAACCCCCAAGAGGGCATACTGCTCTGTGGGGATATACTGCCCGATCCTCAGAGAGGCATACCCCTGCTGAATGGCGGCGCCGAAGCCTACTTGCAGAACCTTGATCTGATTGAAAGCCTGGACCCCAGGCTGGTAGCGCCCCGGCGCGGCGACCCTGGCATGGGCAAGCGCGCGATCAAGGCGCGCATCGAGCACAGCCGCAACTATACCAACGCCCTGGTGCGCCACATCTCCACTTCATCGGTAGCGGGGCTGACGCCGGCCCGCCTGCTTGAAGTGGCCGCCTCCCTCTACGACGACTCTCCCTACTTGCAGGACCACCTGCAAAACATGAAGTACGTGTGGGAAGAGTGGACGCCGGTTACTTCTCCACGAACTGATTCGTGAACATCTCGCCCACATCGCCCTTCTGAGTGATTACCTTGAACTCGAGCAAGGCATCTTGTGTACTGCGCCAGACCTCGGCATCGGTCCAACCAAGAGGGCGCCCGGTTGCGGGGTCGTCCGGTTTGGGCTGCATCAGCTTGATGGTCTCTTTAAGCACCTGTAGCTGCAATTCCTGCTTCGAGTTGTCGCTGCCCAGTTCCGGTATCTGCTTCAACGATGCTGCGAAAGCGGCCTGCGGGTCGGCGATAGTATCTCGTATACCCATGAGGGTAGCCCGCACCACCCTTTGCACCAGTTCGGGGCGTTCACTGAGCGTTTTGTCGTTGGTGATGAGGCCGTTGGAAGCAAGCTGTGAGTAGTCCGACACAAGCAGCGTAGTTACGTCGTAGTTTTGGCTCCGCAACTGCGTGGGTTCGTTGGCGGCGTAGACCATCGCCACATCCACCTGCCCTTGCGACAGGCTTGCCGCCTGGGAGAAGCCAATCGTCTTTAGCTGCACATCACCCAGCTTCAGCCCTCCGGCCTTGAGCAGCGCCTGCAAGCCGATGTAGGTAGCCCCAAACTGACCCGGCACGCCCACAACCTTCCCCTTCAGGTCGGCCGGCGAGGTGAGGGCGGGGCCTTTGCCTTTGATTGACGCAGCGGCTACCGGGTACTGCCGGTACCAGGTCATCACGTACTTGACGGGGATGCCCTGCAACCGCGCCGGTATTAGCTCATCGCCCGAGGCCACAGCAAAATTGGTATCATCCGCGCCCACGCCTAGTTGGGTGATCAGGTCGGTGACGATGCCGTGCTTGAAAGTAACGTCCAGCCCTTCTTCCCTATAGTAGCCCTTCTCCAATGCAAGGTAGAAAGGCGCGAACTGCACATCCGGGATGTAACCCAGGGCAATCGTCACTTTGGTGAGCGACTGCGAGGTAGCTGCGGTAGGCACGACTACGGTGTTGTCGGGCGTGGGATTGCCGCCGCACGCACTGAGCGCTGCAACGACGAAGCCGGCAAGAAAGAGGGCGCACAACAACCTCAGGCTACGGCCTGCGACACCCCTGCTGCCTCTGTGTGAGACGCCCTTGTTCCAGCCACTTACCCGGCTGGGTACCTTTGTATCAATCACGAGTGTTACTCCCATGTAATAAGCCACTTCTCAAGCAGAGTCACGGCTAAATAGGCCACAATGGTCAGCAGGGCCAGCGACATTAGCCCCACGAAGATAAGGGTGGTGTCGAACTGGCCCCGGCCCAACATAAGCAGGAAACCGAGGCCCGACCCCGAGGATACGAATTCGCCCACCACAGCGCCGGTGATCGAAAGGGTAAGCCCCAATTTGATGCCGCCCAGCAGCGCACGCAGGCTGAGGGGCAGTTCTACATACCGGATGGTCTGCCACAAATTGGCCCCCGATATACGCGCTACTTCAAGCATCGAGCGGTCTATGCTGCGGATACCCACCACCGTGTTCACCAGGATGGGAAAGAACACGATGAGAGCCACGATCACTACCTTGCGGGCCAGGTCGTTTTGCACCCAGATAACCAGCAGAGGAGCCAGCGCTACTACCGGCAAACCCTGGCTCACCGCTACATAGGGGCTGATAATGCGCTCAAGCAGGCCCGAATGGGCAATCAAGTAGCCCAGACCGGTGCCCAGGGCGAGCGCCGCCAGAAAGCCCAACCCCGCTTCCAGCCCTGTGGTGGCGAAGTGACCGGCCAGCGAACCGTCCAGCAACATAGACCAGATGCGCTTGCCGACAGCCGGAGGTGTAGGCAGGATGAAGGTCGGATAGCCACCCACCACCGCCAGCGCCCACCACGCCAACACCAGCAAAAGGATACCCCCCAGCATGCCTGTTGCCCTGAGCAGCGTCTGCCCCCAGGCGAGTCTATGGCGCACCTCAAGGGGGAGCGGGGCCTCCGAGTCCGAGTTTGGAAGATCGGCCGGCGGCTGTGCAGTAGCTGTTATTCGTTTGTATGCGCCCGCGACGGGTTGTGTAGGGCGAGTGTCGGCTTTCACGGCAAAAAGAAACCCCGATAGCCAGGCAGCCGTCAGGGTGGGTGGGTTTTGGGGAGGGTTGGAGGTCGCGCAACAAGCGCCGGCCAATCCGGTATCCTGTCGCACCGCACAGCCGAGCAAGCAGGACGCTGCCGACTGTGAGCGTAACGCTCCGACTTTCTTCCATCCGGACTGTACCGTCGGCCCCGGCCTCACACCGGGTCTGCCTTGCGGCTCGCGGGCTTGACGCTGAACGCCATACCGCCGGTCGGGAATCTCACCCTGCCCTGAAAGTCTGCTGTAGCTCTGTATTATTTATGTTGTTGTGTCCGTTTACAGTATATGCCGGGCGGCTCTATGCGTCAAGGAGGCTGCGTAAGCAGGGCCAATGCCCTTTGAGGCATCCTGCCTTCGAACCTGTACATCTCCACTTTCGAGCGCCCCATCCCAACCCTCACGCTTTTGCTAAGAGACTATTCTGTGGTTGGTCAGGCCCATACTACGAACTCTTTATCTGTAGCTGCTTAGTAGATAATAGCGGGCGCTCTATGGGGTATCGAAGGTCCAAGCGCCGGTTGCCATGTCGAGCCTACCCGTCTGGCCGTCTTTGGTTTTGAAGTAAACTGTGCCTTGCAAACTGGGAAACGGGGTGTTAGCATTGGTAATACTCCAGTCCGGCCTTGTGACACTTGTTATATAGAGTTCGCCTACTGGATTCGGGAATGTCCACCTTTTGTTGTAGCCGGCTTCTCCTGCATCTGCTACAGTGCTAAATACCATCGTTGCTATGACAGGATTCGCATTGGAACTTGCTATCTCCTTGTCGCCTTCATAAGCGTCTGAAGCATGGAGACCGTTGCCCTGATGAGCAACAACATACAGTTCGTCCCAGGACGTATAATCAGCGTTCGCTACGGAACCAATACGCCAAACACTCGTTGCACCTATCCATGAGAACAGCCACGCTCCACCGTAAGGGTCAAACTTTAGCTCTGTTACAGTCTTAGCATCATCTGGCGGAGGCAGCAGTGTTACAGGCGTAAAATTTGGTATAATCTGGACGTAAGGCCGGGCTTGCATGGTAGCTATTTCCGAGGCCTGTTGCTGTTTTGAACTATCCGCTTTTCGCTTGTCGCATCTATCACGCAGTAAGGCATCGGTAGATTTATACCAATCGTTTGGGCAGTCACCCATATCCAGTGTTGGTGGAGGTGGCGGGGTGGGTAGGGGCGCCGTCGCCACTGGCTGCGGAACGTCTCCTAGAGCCGGTATAACACGTTGAGTAGGTTTAACCCTTGTCAATCCTACTATAGCGATAATCACAGCTATGGCCCCTACTAATGTCAGCATAGAAAGCAAGTAGAGATTGGCTTTCGATTTCGTGTTCTTAGACTTCAACTCTTTCTCCTATATACTCACACCGGGTCTGCCTTGCGGCTCGCGGGCTTGACGCTGAACGCCATACCGCCGGTCGGGAATCTCACCCTGCCCTGAAAGTCTGCTGTAGCTCTGTATATTTATGTTGTTGTGTCCGTTTACAGTATATGCCGGGCGGCTCTATGCCTCAAGGAAGCAGGCGGTATAGGGGATCAGATTGGGGGTGGGGTAATCACCCTGTCATGCCGGCTGCACCTGTGCATACCCAAAGGACCTCCTACACCCAACTGTCTACAGGCAGGTAGTACCTTTTTCCCGTACCGCTGGCGCCGGCTGGGTGCTAATATGAACCTGGGGAAGCCTCGCGCTCTCTGATTACCGGCGCGTACCGGCGAGTTATCTCAAACAAGTTGCTACACAGCGCTGCTCCGCATGGATACACACACTAAAGAAGAATTCGATCTACAGGGCCGCATCGGTCTATTCACCCTGACCGATCTTTTGCAGACCCTGTCGTTCACCCAGAAGACCGGCACGCTCACTCTTATCCAGGGGTGGAACACGCGCACCGTCTGCTTCGAGCATGGCCGCATTACCTATATAGCGGCTGCCACTCGCCTGCCCAGCGTGGTAGACTTGCTGATCCAGGCAGGCAAACTCAATCCGGGCCAACTGGAGCGCGCATTCGGCTACAACTGGAAAAACATCCTGGGCGTCACGGAGGGCGAGCAAGGGTTGGAGCAGCCCGACCAACCCTCGCCTACCAGCGTGGCCGCCCTTATCAAAGACGGCAACGGCACAGGCGAGTTGGACGCCCGCAGCAGAGAGCGCAACGGCAACGGTCATGCACTTCATTCGGGCAGCCTGTACGCGCAGGACCTTGAGGCCACCGAGCCTCACCTGGATAACTTCGACGATATAGATGTTTTTGTGCCTCCCACCGGGCTGACCGGCAACCTTACCTCGCCAAAGGCCAAAGGCCCCGACCCCGCTCACCTGCTTTTGCAGAACCGCCTGGCTACACAGGAAGACCTTGCCTGGTGCGAGGAGCAGATGCTCGAAAGCACTATCTACACTCTCTTTCTCTGGCGTAACTGCCGATTTACTTTCCAGGGCGACCTACAGGTAAAGACCGACGGAACCCCTGTGTCGGTGAGCGCGGAAAAGCTGATTATCGAGGGCACACGGCGCGTGGACGAGTGGATCAAGATCGCGCCTGTGGTGCCCTCTGTGCTGATGGCCTTTCGCCGCCTGCCCAAGCCCGCCACCGGCCCGCTGTCCGATGAGGCGCGCGAAGTGCTGGTCATGGTGGACGGGGTGAGCGATGTGGCAACGCTCGCCCGCAAACGCCAACGCACCCAGTTCGAGACAGCCAAGCTGCTGCACGGCCTCACACTCCTGGGCCTGGTTCAACCTGTGCCCCCCGACAAGCACCGGGTAATGGAGCTTTTCCGCTACACGGTAGAGGCTATTTACATCAAGCTGGTTATGTACGGCTACTCGCGCAAGGCGATGGAGTTCGAGTACGAACTGAACCGCTTCGCCCGTGAGAACAAGCTCAAGACTCGCATGCACGTAGGTAAGGTACGGATGACCGACTCCGATCTGCCGATGGACACCATCGCCCTGCTCGACCTCTATAAGCTGTTCATCGCTATCGAAAACAACCGCTTCACCAAACTCTTCCCACCGGTGATACACAAAGGGCTTACCGAGGCGTTGTATCAGCACATGGACCGCAGCAGCCGCGCCCTGATGCGAATGTACGAGTTCCACGCCCTGGAAGGTCTGCTCGATATACCCGCGCTGGAAGAAGTCTAAGCACAGGCTGGCTCTACAACCCATAACTACTGTAAAATAAACATAGGCGCTTGCCCCTGTTTTTTGTTTACCGTAGTGCTTTGAGGTGCTGTGCGATGATAAGACCGGCTCGACTGTTAGGGCGCATTGTGTGGGGTCTTGGCGTAACCCTTCCCGCTCTATCGGCGCTGCTCCTGGCGGCTTGTGATACAGGTGTACCCGCCGGTACCCCCACGCCCACTGTAGCCGCGCCCGCACTCCTCTCCCCTACAGCTATGCCCGACCGGCAGGCTACGGAGGTGAGCGATGCGCTGACCGAGGTGCCACCCAGTACCTACACACCCGAAGCCGGCGCGATTGTCGGCAACGAGCAGGACCAACTGGCCCTGTACCGGCATGCTGTAAAAGAGTTGCTGGACAAAGACAAATCCGGCCCTGTTTATATCAGCCCCTACGTAGGACAGGGCGAGCGGTTGGACGACCCCAAGGAGGATATGCCGCTACCCCAGGGCCTGGTGGCCTACTTACAAAAGCAGGATGGCAGCCGCAGTTTCTCCCTGGCGAACTTCGCGGACGTGGTAGGCTCGCTGGAAGAAGGCGGCAAGCCGGCGAATGGCGGCGTGTTCATCACACTGGGTAGGCTCAAGGCCGACATCGCCGACCCCAGCCTGGTAACGCTCAGGGCCGGCATCTATCGCGGCGTAAGCAATGGTGAGGGCAACCTCTACACCTTCAAAGCCGACCCCACCGCCCCCGACGGCTGGACCTTGCTCGATACCCAGCAGGAGTGGAACGAGCAGCAAAGCTAAGGTCTAAGAACCCGGCACTGCCCCTACTTCCGAATATTTATCTTTGCCCCTAATAATCTATGTCGGCTCTGAGACCTCGGTCTTCCGGCACGTCGCTTTCGGTGGGCGCAGCCTCGGCTGAGGAAGGTGACGGCGTACTTTCGCTCACCTCGATGCGCTTGACCTTGCTTGAGGAGGACGCACCGGCGGCCCTGGCGGTTCCCCAGGTGCCGGGAGGGCCGCTCACTGTGGCGGTTTGCTTGCCGCCTTCGCCCGGCTCGGCCAGCACGCTCTCGATGCTGTCGCCCACCGCTCCCAGCAGCGAGCGTAGCGCCAGAAAGCTCTCGCGCACAGCAGCGCGCGCATGTTGCCTTGCATCTTCGGGGAACATATCGGCGCCTATCTGCACTATGGCCGCAGGCACCTGCACAGCCAACTTCGCAAGCCCCGCCAGCGTGCCGGCCACACCGTCGCTGTTTGTACCTGCCTCGGCAAACTCTGCGTCCCAGGACACCTCTTCGGCGGACTTCTCCGGCGCAGGTTGCGTGTAGTTATCTTCCATAGAATCGCCCCTCCATTATCTCGCAATCATAGATGACTCTGATGACTGTGAATTAAGCCTGTTGCGGTAAACATATTATACACTGATGAACATAGGACAACAGGCGGCCAATATTTGGAAACGACGGCAGCACAGTCGTCTGTTCCACGGCTCCACTGCCCGCCATGCTCTCACCTGTACACGTTTTCTCGTTCGCGTCCCGGCACGAATACGCGCACGGTGCTGACCGTTTTGTAGCCAAGCCTTTCGTAGAGAGGCACACCTTCGGTGGAGGCGAGCAGCATGTTTGAGGCATGGCCTTCCAGGGTGGCTTCGAGCAGAACGGAACGCATCATGCCGGCGGCAACACCGTGCCGCCTGTGCTGAGGCAAGGTAGCCACATTCCAGATGCTGGGCACGGGGCCGCTCAACACCACCGACAGCGTGCCCACCGGCTCACCCCGCACCCAGCCCAGGCAGTGCCGCACGCCTGGAACAGCCAAAGCGCTATCCCCAAGCACCAGTTCGGCTTCCTCCCTCGATATGTGGAACACTCCACTTAGGATAGAGCGGAAGGTCGCCATGTCGGTAGGCGTCTGCACCTGTGACAACCACAGGTCGGGGTTGGCCTTCTGCCCAGGCCAGGTTCGTGGAACGCCATCCAACCACATAGCCGGCATGCTGTCGTACTGAACAAAGCCTTGTGAACGCAGCCGGCCCGTCGCGTCGGGCGTAAGACCGTCCACCGTCACCAGCGAATAGGGGCGGCCCTGGCCGGAAAAGTACTCGGTGATGCCCAGCAGGGCAGAAGGCTCAAGCAGGCTCTCAACGAAGATGCCCGCGCCGTTGAACACGGGCACCGACGATGAGCAGTACCAACACGGCGCCCCGCCCACCTGAGCGCTGTGCCCTCCAGCCGACACAGACAGGCATCGAAAGCCCTCAGCCGCCGCCCCTGCGAGCGCTCTGAGCGTAGTTTTGTCGGCATGTGGCGAAGTGTTCTGCATGTGAGTGCGATGTCCAGGCTGCAAAGCGGCCTCCATCCGAGTGTTGTCTCTATTTTACTACCTTACGCACTAAACGCGCACAAGGCCGATGTTGTGAAAGTGTTCACACTTGGGTAGACCAATGAACTGTAGGGGCCTCCACAAAGCCTCCACCCCAAGTCTGAACGCGAACGCGAGCACACGATCTGGTGATTACTCACATCTTAAGCTACGTATGCTACCGTGTTGGGAGGCGAGGAAATACTACACTTTGTATGCCTCACGTAGTGAGGAATCAGTAGGTGGAGCATGATTCTGGGTGGTGGAATACCTGCTCTATGTTATTCTGTACTGAGTCATGTCTATACCGACTGTCATACAAGCGCACTGATTCCTCACTACGTGAGGCATACAAAGTGTAGTATGTACTGTTCTCGCCGGCAAGGGCAGCCCAGCACCGCTTGAACCGCTTGAGATGTGGGTAATCACCAGCACACGATGGATAGACTCGTTTCGCCGCTTTATGGTATAATCCCCGTAGTGGCCCCGGCGACATCGCAACACGGCGACATCGCGACAGCGCCTACCCCAACGGGCCGCCAACCCTCTAAGGCCGGCGTTTACGGTACAGAAGCTCTATGGCAAACGATGAAGAAAACAGCACAGTGGAGTATCCCCTGCTTCCATTAAAGAATGTAGTAGTGTTCCCCCGCACAATCGTTAACCTGACCGTTGACCGGCCCCGTTCTATACGTGCCCTCCATAGTGCGATGGACGGCGACCGGCATCTTATCGCGGTCACTCAGCGCAATACGGAGAGCGACGACCCCAATGCCGAGCAACTGTACGATGTGGGAACCCTGGTGGAGGTCCGCCAGGTGCGCCGCCTGCCCGATGCTACGGTACAAGCTGAAGTAGAAGCGTTGCGCCGCGTGCGGGTTGAGCGGATATGTGCGGACACCTCTTTACTATCGGCGACCACGCAGCCCATCGTGGAATTGCCGGCTGCCGGTCATGAGGTCGAAAGTCTGATGTTCCGGCTCGTGGAGCTTTTCAAGCAGTACACCGCGCTGAACCGCCATGTGCCTACCGACGCCTGCGAACATATACAGGCCGCTTATGCGGCCCACCAATCCGGCTACCTGGCCGACCTGCTGACCGCTCACGTAGTGGCCGACGTTCACCAGCGCCAGAGGGTGCTTGAGATAGCCGACCACGCAGAACGCCTAGAGTTTATAGCCGCCGCGCTGGTGAGCGCCGTTGATGTAGTGGAAACGGAACAGCGCGTGCGCGATAAGGTACGAGCCTCCCTTGACAAGAACCAACGTGAGTTCTACCTGCGAGAACAACTCAAGGCAATACACGACGAGCTTGCGGGCGAAGGCGGCAATGAAATCGCCGAACTGCGCGCCAAACTCGAAGCGAAAGGTATGCCTGCCGAGACGCCGGCGCGGATGCTCAAAGAGCTGCACAAGTTGGAGCGTATGCCCTCGGTATCACCGGAAGGCACGGTGCTGCGTAACTACCTGGACTGGGTGCTCTCTCTGCCGTGGACCGAAAAGAGCAACGACCGCATAGACTTGCCGATGGCCGAGCAGATCCTGGAAGAGGACCATTACGGCCTCACCGGGGTAAAAGAGCGGATACTGGACTACCTGGCGGTGCGCCAACTTACAATGCGAAGGTCGGCCCAGCAGAAAGGTAACAAAGCAGATTCGGCTCATGGCAAGAGGGGAGCACAGGAGGGGGATATCCTGCTTTTCGTGGGGCCGCCGG
>JBBSIX010000010.1:0-23194 GCA_038231875.1 Chloroflexia bacterium
GCACCCGCGACCGTGTACCCCCAACAACTCTACCACCCCCCCACCAAACCCTACACCCAACACCGCTGGTTTTTTACGGTAGGAGATAGCGAAACGCCACAGGAGTGCCCGAGAGCACCACACTAAGATCGAAGTATTTTGCCGAGATCGGAATATTCGCTGCATCAAACGCAACATAGCCCTTCCCTACCTCTCCAGGTACCAGTACAATAGGTTGAGCAAAAGAGCCACTGTACGGATGACTTGTACAAGCTTGGGAGAGTGCATAGCTCTTGCCGGTGCTATCGACCATCTTCAGGCTCGACTTATCAAGATTTAGTGTGAACGGTTTAGCACTACGGTTGGTCACCTGCAAAACCCAGGTCATTTCGGTGCCACATGCTCTCGTATGCACTCCCGTGACGCTCGCCTGTTCTTCATCAATCAACGTGGCGACGACATTCGGTGCTATATTTACTTCACTACCCTTGGTTGCCGGTGTTGGGCTTCCCGGGTCGAGAGTGCCAAAAGGTGCTTGAGTGGGCACGCCCTGTGGATATTTTCGTCGGAACTGAAGCGTGCCCAACTGCGAGAGAAGCACCTCATAGGGCGGCTTGTTCTCCGGGTGCATCTCGAACACGGCACGCTCGAAGTATTGCACCATATATGAGTTGCCATTAAGGTCAGACTTCTCGGAGAACTCACCGCTAAGTGGATAGCCAAACTGTGGAAGACCCCCATGAGTGCGCCAATACTCGAGAAAGTGGCTACACAATGATTGCCCAGTCTCTTTGAATGTGATGCAAGTACCCTGGCTCTGTACCTGCATACCGGCTGCTGAAGATTTGGACAGATTTGTCGTTGAGAGGAATAGCGCACTCAGCAGGGCCGCTAGTAGGATTAAACCTGCAAAGGCGAGCCGCTTTCTTGGAATGTGAGAGGACATATTGGTACCCCTGACTAAGATTGCAAAGAGAATGGCGGAGGAGCCGCCGAGCTTTCCGCTTGTACTGTTCATTAAGCTTTGGGCCTAATCGGCTGCGCCCTCGGCAGCCCCTTTCACCCGCTCGCCTACGTTCTCCTCAAGCGACTCTTTTGACTCTTCCACCTGCTCGTGCGCCTCCTGCGCCGTGCTGTTCAACCTGGGGAAGGTAGGCTCAGGCTCTGCGGTCAGGATGACGACGAGTGCCGCCCCCACCACAACGCCCAGTATCAGGCCGAGCACCAGGCCGGCATCGCTCTCTCTTTTCGCCTTCATTTTCTACTCCTCTTTATCCGACGGCTGATAGGTAACACGGCGCGGCTCGTCTTTGCGCTCTACATCGGTCGCCCTGATAACTGTACCGCCCGATACACGAGGGGGAGTGGGCGGGTTGCGCCTCATGAGCGTTTGCACCATAGCGCGAGCGCCTGCTGCGGCCCCTGCTGCCTTGATGATGGGGGCAACCACGCTCTCGCTGACGAAGGTGGCAGTGCCGCGCACGGTCTTGGCGGTATCGTCCACCTTTTCGAGTGCAGGCACGATGTGGTCACGGATAGCAAAGGCGATAAAGGCAATCAGAGCCGTCATCACGATAAACAAAATGGCCCCTACGCACATGAACATCGTCGAATAGATGATCGAAACGTCACGCACGGCGGGCAACCAGGCATAATCGGGGGGCCACTGCGTAAAAAAGAGCAGAAAAAGCGGCACCAGTATAGCCGTCAACGCCAGTATCGCGGCCAGTACGATAAAAAATATCTTCATCCTCATGCCTCCTCGGTTCAATCCTGCATTCTATCAGATGGTAACGCGCCCGGCAACCAACAGCAGTGTAAGAGAGCCTGCCGAGGCTTCCGGCACCGGAATGCCGCCCAGCAAGAGCAGGTGTGCAGGTAAGATGCCCCCGGCCAGCGACCCCAAGCCGAAGCCCAGCACGCTCACCAGCCAGAAAAGCACAAGGTGTTGCAGGCTGTGCCCCTTCCACAGGTGGAAAAGCAAAGCATAAGCCGTGCCCAGACCTAAGAATACAACCACCACCGGCGAGATTTCAGGCATACATGCACCCCTCTGTAAGATTAGCGGTATCGCTCACCACTTGTGAGGCATTATACACCAACAGCAGGAATGTGCATTTTGACGCATGTTCACAACGAGCATGCGTCAAAGCGTGGAGGGTCGCTCTATCGTACCGCCGCCCAGCACTTCGTCAGCCATATAGATTACCGCCGCCTGGCCGGGGGTGACGGCGCGCTGCGGGGTGTCGAACTCCACCCGGATACGGTTGCCGGGCAGGGGGGTGACTGTGGCGAGCACTTCGGGGGCGCGGTAGCGTATCTTGACCTCGGCGCGGAACGGCTCCTGGGGCACCTCTCCCCATGTCCAATGCACGTCGTCTGCGGTCAGCACAGGGGAGAGCAGTTCATCGCCCGTGCCCACCACAACAGTGTTGCTTTCGGGGCGAAGCTCTAAAACGAAGTGCGGCTCCGCGCCCAGCGCCCCCAGCCCCTTGCGCTGGCCCACCGTGTAATTGGGCACGCCTGTGTGCAGGCCCACTGCATTGCCCTCTGTGTCTACCATGCTGCCGGGCCGGGCCATGCCGGGCGACACCTTTTCGAGGAAGGTGCGGTAGTTGTTGTTGGGGATGAAGCAAATCTCCTGGCTGTCGGGCTTGTCCGCCGTGACCAGGTTGCGGACGGCCGACATCTCGCGCACTGAACTTTTGTTGTACTCGCCCAACGGCAAGAGCAAACGGCTCAACTCGCTCTGGCCCAGGTGGTACAGTACGTAAGACTGGTCCTTCCCGGGGTCGAGCGCCTTGCGTAGGCTGTACCTGCCGGTCTCCTCGCTGTAGGTGATACGGCCATAGTGCCCCGTCGCCAGATGGTCGGCGTCGAGTTGGGCGGCGCGGCGAAGCAGCGAGTCGAACTTGACGTAGCGGTTGCACATCAAGCAGGGGTAGGGCGTGCGGCCCTTGCCGTACTCGGCGACAAAGTTGTCAATCACCATCTTGCGAAAGTCGCCCTCGAAGTCGAGCACGTAAAAAGGTATGCCCAGTTCGTAGCAGACCAAGCGCGCATCGTCCACATCGTCAGCCGAGCAGCAGCCTTTGTTGAGCCGGCCCCCGCCTGCCGTGCGTCCGGCAGCGTGCAGGTGGTGCAGGCGCATATGCACGCCGATCACCTCGTAGCCGGCTTCCAGCAAGAGGGCAGCCGTAAGCGAGCTATCTACTCCGCCGCTCATGGCGACCACTACTCTATTGTTTCCCATCTTCTCCATGCGCCTGTGTCGTTTCCCCTCTGCTCTATATCAAGGCCCTAACAATCGTATCTGCGGCCACAAAGGTTATTGCCCTCACTCGTATGCTCCCCGTGCCGCCTCAACACCCTTAAGTATAACAAACCGAGGCTATCTCTCCCACCGGCGTGTTCTACGCTCCTATAGCAGCCGTTCGGCCTCTCTAGAGGCTCGTAGTAGGGCGCGTATAGCAAAGAAGTACTATGACCCCCATAGGAAAGGTACCGCACCCAATACTCCTATAAGGTAATATCGGGCGTAGAGCGTTGGCCTTATGATATGGGCAGGGGCACGGACTGCACGTCATGGCTCACGTCATGGCAGTCCCGACGGCGAAAACGGCACAAGTCGCATATGTTCTTTGGAGTCTTTAGCAATCGTAACTTTCAATGTTGTTAAAAGTAGGAGAGATCCAATGGTAAGATCGGACCCGGTGTTCAAACCCGGCAAGGGCTGGAGCAACGGCTTGAAAGCAGCATTGGCTATAATCATGCTCATTCCGGCAGTTGCAGCCCCCGCTTCGGCCCCCGCTTCGGCCCCCGCTTCGCTCATGCCCGCAGCAGCCCCCCTTCTTGGCTGCGCCAATTCATTTCGCTCATGTCCCATGAAGGCCCAGACCGAACTACTCCAAACTATAGCGCAGCGCCCCGACGCCAAAGTTAGCGTCATTGTGCAGAAGCACACGCACGACAACAGCGTAGAAGCGGAAGTTGCGAGGCTTGGCGGCCACGTCACCCGCGACCTGCATACCATCAACGCATTTGAGGCCAAGATGTCCGCGAAGGCTGCCGGGGAACTGTCCCGCTTGGTGGCCGTCAACTGGGTATCGCAAAATGATCACATGCAAACTACAAGTGGCGGCGGCGGCCAGGCTCTCCCTGCATTGACACCTCAAATCTAGCCGGCATCTATCCGTCGGCGGTGCGCGCCGACAGGGTGTGGAACAGGAATAACTACATCCAGGACCAGGGGTGGGCGTGGCGATAATAGATACCAGCGTGAGCAACAATCCCGACCTGGGGAGCCGCATGGGCCCAGGTGAACAACTGGACCTCCGTCAACTGGACCAGGACATGTGGGACCAGTAAGTCACACAAACAGCAAAGTTATAGAGATTAAAACAGAGAGCGTAATGCCGCTACGCGCGTTACTCTCTCTATTTTATACACAGCATCGCATGCCGGCAATTCTGCCGTCTATGCATACAACAAAAAGTACTAAGTGTTTCCCACACTATTGTCCGATTGCCTGATACGTTGTACCTTCTGTATGATAGAAGGGCATGTAGGAAAGTCGTAGAAAGAGGGCTTCTTGGAGAGTAGAGGCTGAAACAAACTAGCTGTTACACGTAAACAGTTGTATACAGCAAGTAGGTCGCATGCACATGCAGAACCATGCTGTTCTCGCAAGCAAATCTAGTGGGGTAAAGTTGTGTCAAAGCGTGCATGGACATACATATATGCCGTTTTACTGCCGGCAGCCTTTTTAGCTGGCAGGGCGTTCCTGGGGTTTGACCATGGCGCCACAGGTGAAGAGCTTTTCACCTTCCTCATGCTTACCGGCTTTGCTACCGTAGCGCAGCTTTTTGAAACCATGCACGGCAGGCAAGCCTACTACCCTCATTTTGTGTTCTTTGTGGCGGGTGTTTTCCTGCTGCAACCTTTCCTCTTTGTGCTGTTGGTGACCTTGCCTCACTTGATAGAGTGGGGCAAGGTGCGCCTTATCAACAGCAACAGCGAGCGCCTACGCAACTGGTACCTCCAGCCGTTCAACATAGCCTGCCACATCATCGCCGGCTTTGCAGCCTGGTGGGTAAATCATCTGATGCTGCTGCTGTTGAACAGCACAGTCGAGCAGCCGATGACCGCACGTGTGCTCCCGGTGATAGCAGCCACCTGTGCCGTGCTGACTTACGTCGGGCTGAACCACCTCACCGTAGGGCAGGCGCTTGTGCTGGCGCGCCAGCTGTCCTGGCGGCAGTCGGGCGTGATGAAATGGCAAAGCCTACAGCCCGACCTTATCATGTCGTTCCTGGGTTATATAGTGGCCGTGCTGTGGCAGTTCAACCCCTGGCTGATCCTCCCCGCCCTCTCTCCTCTGGTGCTTATGTATCAGGGCCTTATGGTCCCCCAACTCAAGCAAGAAGCCCAGACTGACGGCAAGACGGGCCTGTTCAACGCCCGCCACTTCAGCGCTCTGTATCAGGCCGAGATGGAACGCTCCCACCGCTTCGAGCGCCCAATGGCCCTCCTCATGGCCGACCTGGACCTGCTGCGGAATATAAACAACACCTATGGACACCTGGCCGGGGATGCCGTGCTGGAGGGGATAGGCCGCATAATTCGCGAAACGATAAGGGAGTTCGACGTAGCAGGGCGCTTTGGCGGCGAGGAGTTCGCTATCGCCTTGCCCGAAGCCGGCCTCTTTGAGGCTAGTGCAATAGCCGAGAGGCTAAGAGCGGCAGTGGAGGCGGCGAGCTTTGCGGTCCCCAATAACACTGCCCTGATAAACGTCACCATGAGCATAGGCATAGCCTGCCACCCACTCGATGCGATGACTTCCACAGACCTGTTGCACCAGGCAGACGTGGCGGTGTACCAGGCTAAGCTCAAGGGGCGCAACTGCGTAGTGTGCGCCTCCGAAGTGCCCCATTCGCTCGACCTTATCAGTGCGCCTCTGGCCGACAGGCTGGCTCCCCCACATTCGGATACGTTCGTGCCCAGGCCAAGAGTGGGAGTCGAACAAGATGGTCGGAACGGCAAGGCCGTACATGCCGTGTCGGAAGCAGCCGGCACGGTTGTCTCGCAACCCCTGACTATGGCGGTTCAGCCGGCTTCTCATAACGGCAACGGCAGCACCGCACCGGACGGCTCCGTAGCTCCTGCTATGTCGTCTCATGCTACTATCCCGATTGTGCCGGTTGAGCGTAAGCCGTCGTCCCCCACCCAAGCCGCCGCGCGATCTTCTGAGGCAAAGACGCCGGGACTAGCCTTCCCGCTCTTCATAGCAAGCGTAATCGGTGCGGGGCTACTCTTTGCGGGCCTCAGCTTCTCAATGCGCCCTCAGATAGACCCTATGGCTATCGGCATATTTGCGCTACTGGCTTTTGTTGCCGAACTGTGGCAGGTTGACCTGTACGGGCGCGGTTCCATCTCTGTGTCGGTGGCGGTCAGTTTTGCAGCGGCGCTGGTTACGGGGCTGCCGGGGCTGGCGCTGGTATGCGTGGCCCTCGTCGTGGGCAATCGCCTGCGGCAGAGACCTGTTTTCGACAAGACCTCTGTGTACAAGACACCGTTCAACTGGGCAACGCATATGCTGGCGGGGTTGGCTCCGGCGGCTACGGTGGCTTTGCTGGGTGTGAAGTTCCGTCTGGACAACCTGCCTGTGCTGATCTTTCCCGTTATGCTGTCGGCGGCGGCCTATTTCGTTATTGACACAGGTCTAATCGCCACAGTTATCAGCCTCATGGTGGGCGACAACCCCGCGAAGGTGTGGAACGAGCGCTACCGTTGGCTGTCCCCCCATTATCTCACGCTCTGCACGATAGGGCTGTTTCTGGGTATGGCATATGTGGGGCTGGGGCCTCTGGGCGCGCTGGTTTTTACGATGCCGGTGCTGATGATGAGGGTCGCACAACAGCAGTATATAACGCAGACCGAACACAGCGTACATGAGTTGCAGAGGATGAATGAGGAGCTTACCCACGCCAACGCCGAAGTTGGGGACGCCGGCCGCACTGTGCAGCAGCTAAACGAGGAACTATTCCTCACCCTGTCCAAGATCATTGACGCTCGAGACCCTTATGTAGGCGGCCATGCCTCTAAGGTGGCCGACTATGCAATAGCCATAGCCAGGGACTTGGGCATGAGCAGCGAACGTATCCCCGCCCTGCGGCAATCGGGCTTCCTGCACGACATCGGCAAGATAGCTATCTCAGAGGCGGTGCTGCACAAGCCTGCCAAGCTGACCGATGAGGAATACGAGTATATCAAAACGCACGCGGCGTTGGGTGGGGAGTTTCTGGAGATGTCCGGCAGCCTGCGTCACCTGGCCCCATTCGTGCGCCACCACCACGAGCGGTGGGACGGCAACGGCTACCCCGACAAGCTGGCCGCAGAAGCTATACCGTTGGAGGCCCGTATCCTGGCGGTGTGCGACGCTGTAGAGGCTATGGCCTCAGACCGCCCGTATCGCAAAGGTATGTCGCTGGACGAGATTATAGCCGAGGTGAAGCGCTGCGCGAATACGCAGTTTGACCCGTCTGTGGCGGCGGCCTTCGTGCGTATCGCCGAGCGCGAGCGCGACCACCTGATAGTGAACTCGGCAGTAGAAGTCCAACGCAAGCAGGCAAGGCACGCCGATGCCATACTGCACCCTCATGGTCTGCCTTTCAACCCCAACGGTAACACCAATGCTAACGGCAGCAACGGCAACGCACCCAACTCACCCCTAATCACAGGGCCACTCTCCTCAGCAGCCGTGTCATCATCATCGTAAGCGCGGGATAGATGCGCTTTAGCTGACCTCCATCGCCCTTCTCAGTTCGACAACCTTGTCCCGAAGCGCGGCGGCTTTCATCTGGCTCTCCAACTCTTTCACTATCGCCTCCACTCGTCTTCGCTCAACCAACCAGGTTATATTCTACTTGTGAGTCAGATAAAGCTGTGTAAGATTAATAGAAAAATCCACTCTCCCAGATATTGACAAATAGCGCATCTTATCTTATAATTTATAAGGTGTCGAAGGGGAAACAACGGTTCGTCACGAGCATACTCTTTATAGCCTTCTTTGCAGGAAGTAGGTGGGTTATTCAACAGTTTGTGGGCTATGCTGACCCGATACATGTACCCTTACGTGTGGTCAAATACGCCTCTCACACGTGCAGGCAAGGGTGACCACCGCTTCTCACATCTGTCACAGCCTCTCGTTACCCCTTCAAGTTGAGTGTTGACGTTTGCAACCGATGAGGAGGTTTCCCAGATGACCAAAGATAGATTTTGCAATGTTGGCCCATATGTTGGGCAAACGTCCAACAAGAGACGTGCGTTGTGCCTGATGATACTGATACTTGCCGGGTTTTCAATCAGTCTAGCAGGCTGCGGGACAACACCCACCTCTATTCCGGCATCTGTACCCACCTCTATCACCACGCCTACTCTTGTATCCACCCCCGCCGGTACGGCCACCGCTTTTGCTACGGCTACTCTGGGTAGTTCAACCCCCTACGCTACTCCTACGCCAGATACTTCAACTCCCTACGCTACTCCCACTCCTCCTATAGTATCAGGCACAACCACGTTCATTCCTACAGCTACTCTCGCCCCTCCTCCAGCCACCAGTAGTCCCACCGCAACTCCATTCGGTGGCATTTCGGAGGCCAGCGTCACCATAGATACCGTCACCCTTACCATTCGCACCCCTTTCCTGCCCAGCACGATTTTCGGGGTGGCTAGTCCAGGTAACGCTTTGCAAGTGGCAGATTCAAGTAGCCTAAACCCTTTTAAGCAGTTACAAGTCGTGATTGCTCCTTTCGGTTTTATTCCCGGCACCGAATCAGACCGCAATAATCCGCTACCTGCGGCCCAAGTTGGAGGAGCCGAGGCTTACAGGGCCAAGCTGCGGGAGTACAAGGTCGCAGCAGGCGGCAATCCACAGCCAGGGCCTTCCGCAACGCTGTTCGGCCAGCGAGTAGCGAGTGACGTAAGCCTACTCCAAAGTAACTTAATTTACTCTGAGCCAAAACCGACTTTGTACCTAGAGTGGGTGGTAGAAGCAGGTCCGCGCCTGTGGATAGTACGCATAGTCAAGCAGCTGCCCGACGGCACCACAGACCTCAGTGGGGAGCAGTCTTTCCTACAGTCGTTGGAGAGCCTGACTATCAGCAGCGACAATCTTGACAATCCATCAACCTTGAGGCCTGCTCAGGGCACGGAGCCGGAAACACCTAAAGGGTCAACACCCTCAGCCCCGCCTCCTACTTCTACTCTCAGTACTCCCATGTCATCAGGAATGCCTAGCGATGCGGAAGAGCCTGACACACTGTTCCCTCCCCCGTGGTGGAATGGTAATATGTGTGACGATGCCTACTATTATCAGAACGGCTGGCGTCACATACATTCTTTCCAATTGGGAGGGAGTTATATGCATCTGGATGCCTGTAGGCCTCTCCCTCTTGCTTTTTCTCCTTGGTACGATGTTCAGGTTTCATTCAGGTCAGGGCCACTTCCAGGGCAGTCAGTAGACCAGTATGAATGGGAATGTACAGAATACACAAAACGATATTTGCGTCTTCGGTTCAACATCAATCCCTACGATGCCGACGGCTACCAGATGGTGGATAATTATGCCGGCACCAAGGCATACTCTAACCCTAATGGCCCTGATCTCGAAGTGGTGGTTAATGGCGGCCTGCCGCCAGCGCCCCAGCCCGGTGATATTCTCAGCTACACTGCTGGAGAATTCGGTCATACGTCCTTGGTTAAATCATCTTATGTAAACAACACTGGAAACGGTAGTATTTACGTAGCAGAGCAGAACAACTCTTATAACGGTATATCACAGTTGCCTGTCCAGAATTGGCGTGTAGTGGGCAATGCAGGCACTGTCACCAAGTGGCTAGTAGGTAATCAGCATTACCAACCTGCTGCTGAACGGAACCAGGATGGCCGATTAGAGGTATTCGTGCGCGGACAAGATGGGGCACTCTGGCACAAATGGCAGGACTCCCCAAACTGCTGTTGGTCGAATTGGGCTTCTGAAGGTGGTACCATCCGAGGTAATCCAGCAGTGGTCCGGCAGCAGAACGGCGCTTTGGAGGTGTTCGCACGTGGGCAGGATGGATACATGTACAAAAAGTATCAGACCTGTTCTTGGTGCGGGTGGTCTGGTTGAGGAAGGTGGGGATCACCGATTCAGTTTCAAGGCAGTCCTGTTGCCATTGTCAACGACAGTAGCTATCACGCATACGTCTTCGGGTGGGGAGCCGACAACCAGATATGGTATAGTTGGCGGAACTATTCAACCAATGCGTGGTCAGATTGGATCGCTATCCCCTCGATTTCCACTACCAATGCAGCCGTGGCTATGGACAGCAGAGACCCTTACAACCATAGGGTGACAGTCTTCCACCGAGGGACAGACAATGTGCCCTATTACAGCCAGCAACAGTGTCCAAGTTGTGGGTTTGGAGGCTGGACCTCTCTCGGCGGCGTGCTTGATGGCCCACCGGTAGTAGGCACGACCTCGGATGGACGTATGGTTGCGTTCGCGCTCGGTACAGACACATCTGGTGCGTTGTACCGCAATTCACAACAATCCGATGGCTCATGGTCAGGGTGGGTGTCGTTAGGGGGGCTATCGTCAAGAGGGCCTGTGATAGCTAAAGATCAAAATGGTGCTTTAGAAGTCTACGTTATACAAGGTGGCTCAGGTACATATCAGAACCAGCTATATCGCAAGACGCAACTCGATAACTGGTACAGTTGGACATTGATTGGTGGCGACTGGCACGTTGGCCTGCCGGGTGTAGCTCAAAACCAAGATGGCCGTTTAGAGTTGTTTGGGCGCGGCGATGACCGATCTCTCTACAACATGTGGCAGAACACTCCCAATGACCTGAACTGGACCTGCTGTAGTAATCTTGGCGGCCAATGGCCCTGAGCGTAGGGCGTAGGGTATTACTACACCTCCATAGCCCTTCTCAGTTCGACAACCTTGTCGCGCAGGGCGGCGGCTTTCTCGAACTCCAGCAGCTTGGCGGCGGCTTTCATCTGGCTCTCCAACTCCTTGACCATGCGGGCTATCTCCTCTTTGTTGAGGCTTATCTCCCCGCTCGGCGATACCTCGTAGTCCACCTTCTGCTCGGCTATCGCTTTGACCCGCTCGGTAATGTCGCGCACCTGCTTCTGGATAGAGGCCGGTTCGATGCCGTGCTCTTGATTATAGGCGAGCTGCTTTTCTCGACGGCGATACGTCTCCTCGATTGCCTCCTGCATCGAGCGCGTCACCACATCGGCGTACATGATCACGTGCCCCTCAGCATGCCGGGCGGCGCGGCCTACCGTCTGGATCAGCGCGTCGCGGGAGCGTAGGAAGCCCTCTTTGTCGGCGTCCAAAATGGCGACCAGCGACACTTCGGGCAGGTCCAGCCCCTCGCGCAGCAGGTTGATGCCCACCAGCACGTCGAACACGCCCAGGCGTAGCTGACGCAGGATGTCCACTCGTTCCAACGTATCTATCTCGTGGTGGATATGGTTGGCTCGGATGCCCACTTCTTTCAGGTAGTCGGCTATCTGCTCGGCGAACTTGGTGCGAAGGGTGGTCACCAGCACGCGATGACCCTTCTCTATCCGCAGCCTTATCTGCTCTACAAGGTCGTCTATCTGGTTCTCGGTCGGCTTGACCTCGATAGAGGGGTCCACCAGGCCGGTGGGCCTGATGATAAGCTCGACGATCTGTTCGCTGTGCTCGTATTCGTACTTGCCCGGCGTGGCGGTTACATAGACCGCCTGGGTGACATGGCCCTGGAACTCGTCAAAGGTGAGTGGGCGGTTGTCGGCAGCCGAGGGCAGGCGAAAGCCGTACTCGATAAGGGTCTGCTTGCGCGAGCGGTCGCCGCCGTGCATGCCGCGCACCTGGGGCAAGGTGATGTGCGACTCGTCTACCATCAGCAGGAAGTCGCTGGGGAAGTAATCGAGCAGGGTCCAGGGCTGTTCGCCCGGCTCGCGGCGGCCCAGGTGTCGCGAGTAGTTCTCCACGCCTGAGCAGTAGCCCGTCTCCTGGAGCATCTCAAGGTCATAGCGCGTGCGCTGCTGAAGGCGCTGGGCCTCGACCAGCTTCTCCTCTTTTTGCAGCATCGCCACATGCTCCTGCAACTCGGTCTCGATGTCTTTTATCGCCTCCACTAATTTCTCATCGGAGGTGAGGAAGTGCTTGGCGGGATAGATGTTGGCCTCGGTTCTCTCCACGAGCACCTCGCCCGTAAGCGGGTCGAACTCCAAGATGCGCTCTACCTCGTCGCCCCAGAACTCTATCCTTATGCCCATCTCCTCGTAAGCGGGCTGTATCTCCAGCGTGTCGCCCCGCACGCGAAACGATCCACGTACCAGCGACTGGTCGTTGCGGGTGTAGTGGATGTCAATCAAGCGGCGTAGCACCTGGTTGCGGCGGATACTCTCGCCCCGCTTGAGGCTCATCGTCTTGCCGTATTCTTCGGGCGACCCCAGGCCGAATATACAGGAGACCGAAGCCACGATCACCACATCGCGCCGCTCGAACAGGGCACGGGTAGCCGCGTGGCGCAACTTATCTATCTCCTCGTTGATGTCGGCGTCTTTTTCTATGTAGAGGTCGGTGCGAGGAATATAGGCTTCGGGTTGGTAGTAGTCGTAGTAGGAAACGAAGTACTCAACGGCGTTGTTGGGGAGGAAGTCGCGGAACTCCTGGTAAAGCTGGGCGGCCAACGTCTTGTTGTGGGCCAGTACGAGGGTGGGGCGTTGCATCTGCTCGATAACGCTCGCCATGACGAAAGTCTTACCTGTCGCAGTGGCCCCCAGCAGCGTTTGATGCTTCAGCCCTTCGCTGATGCCCCTGGTAATATTGTCAATAGCCTGCGGCTGGTCGCCCATCGGCCTGAAATCGGATACTAGCTTGAAATCGGGCATGTCTTTGTCCCCCTGTCCCCTTCTCTCTACCTGACTGCCAACACCCTATTGTATCAAATAAATCCCGACATCTATTGTCAGGATTGTCCGGTCTTCTTCGTCTTCTCACAAGCCGGCCCCACGTGACAAAAATGGGCGGCCAGGAGGCGCACCCAATTGTAGTGGCCGCTATACTGCTTACCTAATTATAGCACATATGTGCAACTTTCTGCTCGTTCCGGGAACCTAAAAAGGGTATGTATCGGGGGAGTAAGTTTGCACCAGGGGGGCAGCGCGTTGCAGCTGTTCTTTGTCCCAACTTATGAGGGGAACACCCAGCTTATGGGCAAGGGCCACGTAAATTGCATCCCCCGCACGTAAGCGCAGGTCGGCGGCCAACCCGGAAGCCAGGTGCAAGAGTGCAGTGTCTACAGCTTTGATGTCAAAATTGTGGTACAGAGCCATCGCAGTTTGCCTTGCAGCAAACGGCTGCTGCGTTATCCGGGAGAGTGCGGCGGCCAACTCAACAATTATGAACTCCGGCGCAACAAAGATCCCGTGGGCGAGAGTATAACGATTTGACCATGTTTCACTAGCCCGGTGATTAGAATCACTCTGCATCAGTCTGCTGACCCAGACACTGGCATCTACAACAACAGATGTGGGCACTATAAGTCGCGCCTGATCTCACGAACGATCTGAACAGCGTCTACCGGCACAGTGACATACTTGCTTATCTCCGCCGCCAGCCGGTCCATCTCGTCTATAAAAGCCTGCGCCTCCTCCTGCGAGTAACGGCGCTCTACAGGAGTGAGGCGTGCTACAGCCTTGCCGTCCTCCAGCACCTCTACCGTCTCCCCATCCTTGACCATGCTCATAACTTCCGGCAGGCGTTTTTCCAACTCCTGTATGTCTACAGTTACCATGTGTGCTACTCCTCTATACCATCTTCCGCTCTGACAAGAGACGAAAACGCGAAGACGCGAAGACGCAAAGGGCGCAAAGGACGACACAAAGATTTTTAGGATTCGTTCACATAGCAAGTTTCCTTACATAACAACTGCACCTTCCCCAGGCCGGCAACCATTCTTGCCCGGCCTCTGAACAACAAAGATCTTTGCGTCGTCCTTTGCGTCTTTGTGTTTTCGTCTTTTCTTTGCGTTTCCGTCCCGCACGTCTCATGTGCAAATCCCATGCAAAGCCGGAATTGGGCCTTCCGATACTTTGCATCTACTACATTATACCATTCCTTTCTCCCCAGGCGTATGAAAACCGCTGCCTACAGCATCACCCGTTGTGCCCGACATCACCATCTGCCAAAGGAGAGGCGCAGGGCGATACCGTTCCTCGCCCAGCGACTCGCGCAGGCTGCTCAACACGGCGAACACCAGGTCGAGGCCGATCTCATCGCCCCAGCGGAGGGGGCCTTTGGGGTAGTTGGTGCCCAGCTTCATGGCAGTGTCTATGTCGCGCACCGAGGCCACGCTCTCCCCCACCGCCGAGGCCGCTTCGTTGATGATCATCGCCAGTATGCGAGCCGTGATCTCGGCATCTCCCTCCAACTCGGCGGCGATGTGCGCTTTGAGCACGAACTCCTCGCTTATCTCAGTTGGGACGAAGCCGGCTTCGCGCTTGTGGGGTATAGATACGATGCGCGACGGCACAGGATCCCCCTGCCGCCCTTCCTCGTATGTGTAGAAGCCCCGGCCCGTTTTGCGGCCCAGCGTGCCTGCCTCTACCATGCGCTGCTGGATAGGGTGCGGGCGGTAGCGCGGTTCGCCGAAGAACGCCTCGTATACCGACTTTGTGACGGCAAAGTTCACATCAATGCCGATCAGGTCCATCAACTCGAACGGCCCCATCTTGAAGCCGGCTGCCCGCATAGCGGCGTCTATCCGGGGCACGGTAGCCGCCCCTTCGCCAAGCATCTTGAGCGCCTCGCCGTAGAAGGGCCGCGCCACCCGATTGACGATAAAGCCGGGGCTGTCGGCGGCCTGTACAGGGGTCTTGCCCAGGCCGGCGGCCAGCCCCAATACCGCCTGCACAGCATCGGGCGAACTCTGCCGGCCTGCCACCACCTCCACCAGGGGCATAACCGGGGCGGGGTTGAAAAAGTGCATCCCCACTACCCGCTCAGGACACTCGGCTGCCGAGGCTATTGAGGTGATGGAGAGAGATGAGGTGTTGGTGCAGAGTACCGTTTCCGGTGGGCACAGTTTGCTCAGGGAAGAAAATATCTCCCGCTTGAGGTCTAGGTCCTCCGGCGCAGCCTCGATGATAAAATCGGCATTGGCTGCATCGTCGCGGTTTGTGGTGGTGGAGATGCGGGCCATAAGCGCGTCCAACTCCTCTTGCGGCATCTTGCCCCTGTCTACACGGCTTTGCAAAACAGCCCTGGTGCGCTCCAATCCGCGCTGCACAAACTCGTCCTTAATATCGTACAGCAGGACATCGTGGCCGCTGCCGGCCGCCAACTGCGCGATGCCCGCGCCCATAGTGCCCGCGCCCAGTACAGCGATTTTTGCCGGCATAGTGTCTCCTAGCACGTGATGTGTAAAGTCGTTAGTTGGCTGAGATGCCCTCAACGAAACTCAGCTTACTTGCCATCGAACTTCGCCTCTCGCTTTTCTAGGAAGGCCGCCACGCCTTCTTGATAATCGTCGGAGGCGCCGGCGGTCTCCTGTGCATACATCTCATAGTCGAGAATTTGCTCCAGGTCCATTGTGAGGGCGCGATTCATGGCGCGCTTGGCGAGGCCGATAGCCTTAGTAGGTCCTTTGGCTAGGCGCAAGGCCATCTCGTGGGTGGCGCCCTCCAGGTCGGCTGGGGGCGCTACCCGGTTGACCAGACCCAGGCGCAATGCCTCCTCCGCGCCTATTTCATCACCCAGGAAGGCCATTTCGAGAGCTTTGCCCAGTCCCACCAGCCGGGGCAAAAAGAAGGACGAACCGGAGTCCGGGACCAGCCCCACGCGCACGAACGCCTCGATGAAACGGGCCTTCTCCGAGGCGACACGCAAGTCGCAAGCCAGCGCCAGCGAACAGCCTGCCCCCGCCGCCACGCCGTTGATCGAGCCTAAGACCGGCTTTTCCATGTTGCGGATGCGTAGGATGATGGGGTTGTAGCGGTCGCGGAGGGTAGAGCCGAAGTCGGTGATGCCTTCGGATTGGCGAGCTTTGAGGTCTTCGCCGGAGGAGAAGGCCCGACCCGCACCCGTTATGACGATGCACCGAGCGGCAGGGTCGCGCTCGGCCTTTTTGAGCGCCTCAAGCAGTTCGCGGCCCATTGCGCCGTTGAAGGCATTGAGGGTATCGGGACGGTTGAGGGTGATGGTCAGGATGCCTTCGTCCTGGGTGGTAAGTATGGTTTCGTAGGTTGGGTTACTCACGGCTATCTCCCCTTGAACTGAGGCTTGCGCTTCTCGACAAAGGCCGACATACCCTCTTTTTGGTCTTCGGTGCTGAACAGCATGTAGAAGTTCTTGCGCTCTGCCAGCAGGCCCTCCTGCAACGGCGTGTCGAACGCTTTGAGCACCGCTTCTTTGGCAAGTTGCGCGGCCAACGGGGCCTTTTCGGCTATCTGGGCAGCCAGCTTCTGTGCTTCCTTCAGGTAGACCTCGACAGGCACCACGCGGTTCACCAGACCGAAGTTGAGCGCCTCGCGCGCCGAGAGCATGCGCCCGGTGAGCACCATATCCATAGCCACCGCCTTACCCACCGCCCGCGTGAGGCGCTGCGTGCCGCCGGCTCCGGGCATCACCCCGATGTTGATCTCAGGCTGGCCGAACTGCGCCGTCTCCGAGGCCACTATCATGTCGCAGAGCATGGCAAGCTCGTTGCCGCCTCCCAGCGCATAACCGCTCACCGCCGCGATCAAGGGCTTCTTGAAGCGGCGGATGCGATCCCACCGGGCGAATTGGTCGCGCGTCATCATCTCGACCGTGCCGGCACCTGCCATCTCTTTTATATCGGCCCCGGCTGCAAAGGCTCGCTCGTTGCCGGTAAGCACCACGCAGCGCACCTCGTCGTCCTCCTCCAAGCCGTCGAGCGCAGAGATAAGCTCGGTCATCAACCCCAGGTTAAGCGCATTTAGCACGTCTGGACGGTTTAGCCGGACGGTCGTGACCGGCCCCTCCGAGGTGATCTTTATAAGAGTGTGTTGTTGTTCACTCACTGCTTGCCTCCTGCTTGGCTCCGCACACGCCGCAGTAGCTGTACTGTGGCGGGACCAAGCCGCCGCAGCTCCGGCACTTGCTCATCCCCTCGGCCATATCCTTACGCAGCATGCCGTAATTCACATCGCGCTTCTCGTAGAAGGAGTCCAGGCCCTCTGCGACCTCCTCCGAGTCGGCGTGGACGGCAAGCCAGTCGCGGGCGTGGCCTATCGTCATGCTCCAGGCGAAATCGCGCCAGAAGTTGGTCTGCTGTTTGGTGTAGCGCAGGATTTCGGGCATCTTGTCCAGCAGTTTGCCCGCCAACTCAGCAACAGCGGCATCCAGTTGGCCGGCGGGGACCACTCGGTTGATGAGGCCCCAATCCAGGGCTTTTTCGGCAGACAGAGGCTCATTCAGCCACAGTATCTCCCGCGCGCGCCTGTCGCCCACGATCAAAGGCAGCCACTGGGTAGCCCCGCCCGCCGGCACCGAGCCGCGAGAGGTGCCCACCTGCCGGATAGTGACATGCTCGGCGGCGACGGCCAGGTCGCAGGCCATGTTGAACTCGTTGCCGCCGCCCACCACCATACCGTTGAGGCGGGCTACGGTGGGCTTGCCGATAGTGCGGAGCCGGTCGTGCGCCTCGATGAAAGCGCCCATCCACTTCCAGTAGTCCGCACGTTTGCGTAAGAACTGCTCCTGCTCCTTCAAGTCGGCTCCGGTGCAAAAGGCTCGGTCTCCCGCACCCGTGAGCACCAACACACCCACCGCGTCATCGTAGGAGGCGTCCTCGAAGGCGCGGCTCATCTCCTTGAGGGTGTGGAAGTCGGTGGCGTTGAGCACCTCCGGGCGGTTGATGACAACAGTGGCAACACCCTCGCCTTTGGTGTAGACGATGCGGGAAAAGTTCAACTCCTCCGGCCTCAGAGGAGTTGGATAATCCGGGTAGTTGGGATAGTTGGATTTCGTCACCGCTACTCTCCCACCTCTCCGTAGAACATCGTCACGTAGTCGCGAGCGAAGCCCATCAGGTCTTTGCCCGCCGCGCGGTTCTCCTCGGACTGCATAGCGACGTCGAACGTCTCGCGGTCGGGAAAGTACATCTCGGTCATCAAATAGTACTCCGGCTCCCCGCGAAAGGCCCTCATGTCGCGGGTCACTTCCATGCGCTGAAGGCCCGGCACTTTGCTCATAAGCGGGGCATGCACGTCCTGATAGTGAGCATCGAACTCGCCGGCATCATCAGGACGCCTAAAAAGGGCAACCAACTTTATCACTGTTCTACCTCCTCGTAGAATGGCTCGTTGTTGTGAAAAGACCGCTGTACGTTGTACGCTGTACATTGTACACCATTTGCTGTAAGCGTTCAGAAGGGGGTTCCCGCACGACAAGAGACGGAAACACAAAGAAAACACAAAGAAAAAACGGAAACACAAAGGCGCAAAGGACGACGCAAAGAATTTTGTTGCTCAGAGACTGGTCAAGAATGGTCGCCGGCATGCCGACCTGGGGGAAGACGCAGTTGGTATGTGAGGGAACCCTTAAGAATCTTTGTGTCGTCCTTTGCGTCTTTGCGTCTCCGCCTCTTGTCGGAGCGGAAGATGGTATAATAGATATGGTCAAAAGCCGGGAGCAAAGAGAAAGGACGGAAGATTTGTCTCAACAAACAGAAGCCTATATAGTAGACGCGGTTAGAACGCCGGTGGGCCGCTACGGGGGCGCGCTCAAGGATGTGCGGCCCGACGACCTGGCCGCCATAGCTATAGCCGCCCTGGTGGAGAGGACCGGGGTGGACCCCCGCCGCATCGAGGATGTTATCCTGGGCTGCGCGAACCAGGCGGGTGAGGACAATCGGAATGTGGCTCGCATGGCCGCGCTGCTGGCAGGATTGCCTGTGGAGGTGGGTGGTGTGACCGTCAACCGGCTGTGCGGCTCAGGCTTGCAGGCCATCAACGACGCAGCGCGCTCCATCAAAGCAGGCGAGGGCGACGTGTTCATCGCGGGCGGCACCGAGTCGATGACCCGCGCGCCTCTCGTCATGGCGAAGCCCTCGGAAGCGTGGCCCAGGGGCGACGGCACTCTGTACGACACCACAATAGGCTGGCGCTTTACCAACCCTAAGCTGGCCGAGATGTACTACCCCTACAGCATGGGCGAGACCGCCGAGAACGTGGCCGAGCATTGGAATATCTCCCGCGAGGACCAGGATGCCTTCGCACAGATGAGCCAGGAGCGAGCGGTGGCAGCCATCGCCGAGGGCCGCTTCAGCGACGAGATAGTGCCTGTTACGGTTCCCCAGCGCAAGGGCGAGCCAATCACCGTAGACACCGATGAGCACCCCCGCCCCGACTCCAACCTGGAGAAGCTGGGCAGGCTCAAACCCGCTTTTCGTAAGGACGGCACGGTAACGGCAGGCAACGCTTCTGGCATCAACGACGGCGCATCGGCGGTGCTGCTCACCAGCCGAGGAGCCGCCGACGAGATGAGCCTCAAGCCGGTGGCCCGCATAGTGGCATCGGCTGTGGCGGGCGTGGACCCCAGCTGCATGGGTGTAGGCCCCGTGCCTGCCGTTCGCAAGGCGCTGGAGCGTGCCGGGCTGACGATAGACGACCTCGACCTCATCGAGCTAAACGAGGCGTTCGCCGCCCAGTCTCTCGCCTGCATACGTGAGCTACGGCTCGATCCCGAAAAGGTGAACGTAAACGGCGGGGCGATTGCCCTGGGCCATGCTCTGGGCAACAGCGGTTCCCGCTTGATGACCACCCTGGTACACGAACTGCGCCGCAGAGGGGGCCGCTACGGGCTGGCTACCATGTGCATCGGGGTGGGGCAGGGAATAGCGACTATAATTGAGATGGTATAACCTTACCGAGAAAGGGAGAATCATGGCAGATACACAAACAAAAGACCAGGCCCAGGGCCTGCTTGGGCGCAGCGATTGGAAGTTGCTCATCAATGGCGAGCAGCGAGACGCGGTGTCGGGGGAGACGTTCGAGGTGGCTAACCCGGCCACCAACGAGACCTTTGCGCGCGTAGCAAAAGCCGGGCGCGAGGACGTGGACGCGGCTGTAGAGGCCGCGCGGGAGGCTTTTGAGAGGGGCAAGTGGGGGCGCATGGGCGCGGCCCGGCGCGCCGGGCTGATGCTCAAAGTCGCCCAGATCATGCGCGAGCGGCAGGACGAGATAGCCAGGCTCGAAGTGACCAACAACGGCAAGGCGATTTCGCAGGCCAAAGCCGAGCTTGGGCAGGCTATCGAGGACTTCGAGTTCTTCGCCGGAGCCGCCACTAAGATCACGGGCAGCACCATACCAGTGCCCAACAACTTCTTCAACTACACCGTGCGCGAGCCAATCGGCGTGTGCGCCCAGATCGTGCCCTGGAACTACCCGCTCATGATGGCCGCCTGGAAGCTGGCCCCGGCGTTGGCTGCGGGCAACACCGTCATACTCAAGCCGGCCAGCGCCACCCCCCTCACGGCCCTCTTGCTGGGCGAAATCTGCCTGGAAGCCGGCATACCGGCGGGCGTGGTGAACGTGCTGCCCGGCCCCGGCGCCAAAATCGGCGCGTACCTGGCCGAGCACCCCGGCGTGGACAAGGTGGCCTTTACGGGCGAGACCGAGACGGGACGCGATATTATGCGAGCGGCTGCGTCCAATCTCAAGCGCATCTCCCTCGAACTGGGCGGCAAGTCGCCCAACCTGGTGTTCGAGGACGCCGATCTGGACCATGCGGTCAACGGCTCCCTGTTTGCCATCTATTACAGCGCAGGTCAGTCGTGCGAGGCGCGCTCCCGCCTGTTCGTGCAGCAGAGCGTTTACGACCGCTTTGTAGAGCAGTTTGTCGAAAAGACGAAGCGCCTGAAAGTGGGCGACCCGATGGACCAGACCACCCAGATCGGCTCGCTCATTTCGCCCGCCCATCTGGAGCGGGTGGACAACTACGTGAAGATAGGCCGCGAAGAAGGGGCCGAGGTGCTGGCCGGCGGCGAACGGGCTTCCGGCGATGGGCTGGCTAAGGGCAACTTCTACAAGCCAACCGTGCTGGCAGGCGTGTCGAACAAAGCGCGGGTGGCCCAGGAAGAAATATTCGGCCCCGTTGTCACTATCATGCCCTTCTCCAGCGAAGCCGAGGCGGTGCAGCTTGCCGACGATATAATGTACGGCCTGGCCGGCACGCTCTGGACGCAAGACGTGGGGCGGGCGCACCGGGTGGCCGGGCAGATAAAGTCGGGCGTGGTTACGATCAACACCCCGTTCACCGCCTTCCCCGGCCTACCGTTCGGCGGCTACAAGCAGTCGGGCTTCGGGCGCGAACTTAGCATGGACGCCCTCGACTTGTACACCGAGTTGAAGAGCGTGCTGATCTACACAGGCGAGAAGCCGTTGAACCCGTTCGGGGTGTAGATGTGCGTAACCGTTTACAGTAATCGTGGAGAGGGGAAGGGGCAGCAGAGGGATGAACATTCGTATCAGCAAGCTGTATCAAGGCGCACCCTACGGCGCGCTTGAGGTGGCTTTCAACTCCGACCCGCAAGGCGACAGGATGATCGTCGAGATCGCAGAGGCAACGGGCCTGACGTTCAAGCGACCGCCGGCCAACCTGTTGGCGATACGTGAACTGCACATAGCCGAGGTGGGCGGCGAGGAGGAGCTTGAGAAGGCGTTTGTTGCAGCCCTCGAAGTGGCCGAAGGGTACGGCGAGGTGCAGGACAGCCAAAAGAATATGAAGGGGCCGGGCGAGCTAACGCCCAACCAGCTTGGCAAGTATATGCCGCATCATGGATAGAACGTCGGGAGCACAACGTGGCTAAATTGATAGTGTCTATAGACCAGGGGAAGTGCATCGGCGCGGGCAACTGTGTGAACATCGCCCCCGCCGCCTTCCAGCTTGACGATGAGCACATCGCATACTTAGTGGACCCCGCCTCGGTAGACGACGAGACGCTTATTGAGGCAGCCCGCTCCTGCCCCACCGACGCTATCTACCTCGACACGCAAGAGGGCGAGGCGGTCCACCCATAAAGCGCCGGGACCAAGCCAAAGCTGTATCACACCCCAGAGTTCCCCCAGTACATTTGACGATTGCAGGCGGTGGCGAGCCGGAAGGGAAGTTGGTATGTAATCACTCCGCCGCCAGATGCTGCCGACACGATGCAGGAGGTTCAAACTTGTGGTAGTGGTATGAGCCATTCGGCACCTCCTTGACAACCCCTCCCCACCCAAGACATACTCTAGACAGACTAGACAGTTGATAAGGGGGTATCTATGGCGCACATCTGGCAGCTTCAGGAGGCTAAGAACCGATTCAGCAAAGTCATTGAGGAGGCTCTGAAGGACGGCCCGCAAGTTATTACTCGGCGCGGCGTTGAGACCGCTGTTGTTCTGTCGTTTACAGACTACCGAAAGATGCTTCTTGGCCGCGACAGTCTGTCCGAGTTCTTCCGCGAGTCCCCACTCGCCGGCCGTGATCTCGATACGACGCGCGATAGCGGCCCAGAGCGCGACGCCATTGCCTTGTGAGGTACCTTCTTGATACCAACGTCATCTCGGAGCTTATCGCCAAGCAACCGAACCGGCAAGTCGTTCGGTGGATTGATGACTTGGATACAGACAGTGTTTACCTCAGCGTTGTCACGATAGGAGAGCTTCGCAAGGGCATTGAGAAGTTAGCGGACTCGCCCCGTAGGGATACCCTCAAAACATGGCTCACCGATGATCTGCTGGTTCGCTTCAGTGGTCGAGTGTTGCCGGTGGATATAGAGGTGATGCTGACCTGGGGCGAACTGACCGGGCGAATGGAACGCGTTGGTCGGCGGCTCCCGGCTATCGACTCAATTATAGCTGCTCTCGCAATCCGTCACAGCTGTAGCTTGGTGACACGCAACGAGGACGACTTCAAAGATACAGGTGTAACGATCCTAAACCCATGGAAGTAGAGATCGGTCTGTTCAGCAACTCACCTCGACACGCAAGATGGCGAGGCGCTTTACGGATAAACCGCCGAGACCAAGCCAAAACTGTATCACACCCCAGAGTTCCCCAGCAAGGGGTCAGACTTGGGGTGAAGATGAAAGCGGGGGTGCAGGCTGAATTGCGGAGCAAGAACCAGCCCCATGACGAGATGGCAGGGGTGTCCCCTGCC
>JBBSIX010000011.1:0-22895 GCA_038231875.1 Chloroflexia bacterium
AAGCTGTGCATTATAGCACTGCCGGTAGGCGGGGGATACTACAGTTTGCCATTCTGAGCCTGAATTGGCATAGCCCAAAAACCCCCTGTGCCATTTACTCCAACTAATCAAGCTATGCTACGCTGCCATAGCGGGCACGCACTTCTCTACTACGCCTAGTCATTCTGAACGCAGCGAAGAATCAGCAGGTGGAGCATGATAATTAGGGGTAGAGCACCTTCCTTTCTTGCAGTGCAAGACACGACACTTTTCAGCCCTACTGTCATACAGGCGTACTGATTCTTCGAGTTCTTGGGCTACGCCCAATTCAGGCTCCTCTGAAAATAGAGTAGGGGCACGGCGCGCCGTGCCCCTACGGACGCGCACATATTCATCGGCGGTTGTGGCAGGAGGGTCATGATTAATCAGAATGGCAAAGCGTAGTATGTTCTGTTCTAGCCGGCAGGCGAGGCCCAGCACAGCTTGAGATGGAGGTAATAATGCGTCTAGAGCTATAGGGCAGCGCTTATGATATACTTTCGCATGCACACTTCGTACCACAACTCCCACCCTGAGCAGCCAGGCCAAGAACCTACTGCGCTATTTTACCACCCGGCCTTCCTGGAGCACAGCACCGGGCGTCACCCGGAGTCGGCGGACCGTCTGCGAGGCATCGTGTCGGCTTTGGAGGCTCTCGGCTATCCCGAAAGCGCACTGATCAGGCCGGAGCCTGTGGACCTCGAGCTGTTGGCGGAGGTTCACGACCCACGCTATATCGCCCAGGTGAGGCAACTCGCCGAGCAGGGCGGCGGCATGTGGGACCTTGATACCGTTATCTCCCCAGGCTCCTACAAGGCGGCAATACTGGGGGCGGGGGCAGCTGTGGCGGCGGTGGACAGCGCTATGAGAGGGGCGAGGGCATCGTTCGCGCTGGTCAGGCCGCCCGGCCATCATGCCCTCTACGACGCCGCGATGGGCTTCTGCCTGTTCAACAATGTGGCGGTAGCAGCTCAACACGCAGTCCGCAGCCACGCTCTGGAGCGGGTGCTTATCGTGGACTGGGACGTGCATCACGGCAACGGCACACAAGACTTTTTCTATTCACGCCCCGACGTACTCTTTTTCAGCACACACCAGTATCCCTTCTATCCGGGCACCGGAGCCGCCCGCGAAACGGGCCATGCGGCAGGCAAGGGTTACACCGTCAACGTGCCGTTGAGCGCGGGCACGGGCGACGCCGGCTACCGGCTGGCTTTCGCCGAGATACTTGTGCCCCTGGCGCATCGCTACAAACCGCAGTTGATACTTATCTCGGCAGGTTACGACGCGCATATGGCCGACCCTCTCGGGGGCATGGCCGTGACCACCGCCGGCTTCAGCGCGCTCGCCGGCATGGTACGCCGGCTCGCGGACAGCATAGCGGAATGCGAGGGAAGGGTGGCGGCAATCCTGGAAGGCGGCTAGAATGTTGAGGCCCTTGCCCGCTCGGTAACAGCCACAATAGCCGCCTTGAACACCACGCATGACGATATGCGTGCCGAGGCGCTCCCTTCTGCCTCCCCTCATGCCGACGTGCCGGCGCACCGCGCTCCCGACGTGAGCGGGACCATAGCACAAGTAGCGCGGATACATGGCTTGTGCGGCTCGTAACATCAGACAAGCCTTAGAAATAGGAGTAGCACCGTGTCAAATATGCTCAAATCGGCCCGCGATGAAGACCAGCGCAAGCGCGATGAAGCCCAATTTTACGGCATACAGCAGCAGTTGGACGAACTACGCCGCCAACTTAAGGAGAACTTGGCCCGGCAGCAGTGGTTCGAGGAACTTTATAAGCAGAGCGAAAGCAAGGTAAGCCAGATGCAGACGGCCCAGGATCGGCTGATAAACGATGTAGCCCAGGCCCTGCACGCCCGGCAGATAGACGACGGGCGTATGAAGGGGCAGATAGCCGAGCTTGCCCAGCGCGTAGAGGCCCCGGAAAAGCAGATACGCGACCTGCGCGCTCAACTCACCGAGTTAGCCGAGTCGCGCCGGACTGACCGCGATACCGACACGGACACCCAACGCCGCATCGAGGAGTTGCACCGGCTGCTGCGCGAACTGAACTCCCACGTCAGCCAGTCGAGCGAGGCTCACAAGCAGGTGCGCGACATGATGAAGCAGATCAATACGGAGATAGAGGAGGTGCGGCGGGAGACGATACAGGTCGCCGAGTTGCAGAGCAAGGAAGAACAGCGCCTGCGCCGCCAAGGGGTCGAACTGCAAAGCCTGTTTGAGACACTGCGCCAACAGTTCACCGAAGTGGCCGCCAAATCGCAGCGCGTGGACGATGTGCGCCACCAGTTGAGCGAGCGTATAGACGCTCTGGAGAAGGTGATACAGCCGATATACGAGGTCGAGGAAACGCTTGGCGAGGACATCGAGCGGGTCGAGAAGCAGGCCACCGAGCAGTATATAGCTCAGCAGGAACGCCTGGAAACAGTACGGCACCACCTCGAGATGCAGGCCGGCGAACTGCGGCAGTTAAGCGACCAGCGCACAGACCACCTGCTGGGTCGCTTTTCGCAAGTTGACGAGAGAATACGGGTTGCGGAGGCAGCATTGGCCGAACTGCCCAGCCGCTTCGAAGCGATGGAGCGCCGTGACGAAATGATCGGCTCAGAGGCCGACTCGATGGAAGAATGGTTGGTGATGCGCCAGATAACGGCCCTCGAAGCTATGCTGGAGGACGTGCGCCGCCGTCGGGCCGACCGCGCCGGCACAATCGCCCCTAACTCGTTGTTGGCCCGCGCCCAACCACAAGAGGCCCCAGGCTCGGTCTACAACCCCTCCGGCCTGCTTAAGAAGGTGCGAGATGCCAGACCCCCCTCAAAGGAAGACCTGATAGTGAGAGATGAGGACTGAGCTACCGCTCAAGCATCACCCGCGCAAGAGCCTGGGCCAGCATTTCCTCAAAGACCGCTCGGTGCCGCCCAGGATCGCGCAGGCAGCGAATATCGAGCCGGATGACTGCATAGTAGAGGTGGGGCCGGGGCTGGGAGTGCTCACCGAGGAGCTTGCCGGGCGGCTCGATCCGCAACGCGGCAGGTTGACGGCGGTGGAGTTGGACCCCAACCTCTTGCCGGTCCTGCGCGAGCGTTTCGCAGGCATGCCTCATGTCAGCTTCCTGCACGCCGACGTGCTGGCGGTGCCGCCGGGGGAGTTGTCACCTGCCCGACCATATAAGGTGGTGGCGAACCTGCCGTACTATATCACCTCGGCTATTCTGCGCCACTTCCTGGCAGGGGAAGACAAGCCCACGTCGCTCACGGTGATGGTGCAGCGCGAAGTGGCCGAGCGCATGGCGGCCTCCCCGCCCCAGATGAGCTTGCTGGCGGTGTCGGTGCAGTTCTACGGCAAACCCAAGATAGTCTTCCGCGTGCCGCCGGGGGCCTTCCAACCGCCGCCCAAAGTCGATTCGGCTGTGGTGCGCGTGGACGTATACGGCGAGGGCGAGCGGCCCATCAGCGTGAGGAGCGAACAGGGCTTCTTTAAGCTGGTGCAGGCCGGCTTCGGGCAGCGTAGGAAGCAGTTGGCGAACACTCTCGCCTCGGGGACGGCCTTGCCCAAAGACTATGTAAGAGAGGCCCTCACCAGTGCGGGGATAGACCCCCAGCGCCGGGCCGAAACCCTTTCACTTGAGGAGTGGGCGCGGCTGGAGCAGACGATAGACGCCGACGTAAGCACGGCAGAATGATGGAGATACCCGCCTACGCCAAGCTGAATCTGAGCCTGGAAGTCACAGGCCGGCGCGAGGACGGCTACCACAGCATCGCCTCGGTCATGCAGCTTATCAGCCTGCACGATACCCTTACCTTCGCCCCGGCGCCGGGGTTGCAACTCACTTGCGGCGACCCAGGTTTGGCGGGTAAAGACAACCTGGTCTATCGGGCCGCCCGGCTGCTGCAACGAACAGCAGGCGTAGAGACGGGCGCGCATATAACGTTGGAAAAGCGCATTCCCCTGTCGGCGGGCCTGGGCGGGGGAAGCAGCGATGCCGCCGCCACGCTCATCGGGCTTGACCGGCTGTGGAGGTTGAACCTGCCGTGCGCTGAGATGCAACGACTGGCCGGCGCGCTCGGCTCGGATGTGCCGTTCTTCCTGGACGGACCTACTGCGCTGGTGGAGGGCCGGGGGGAGAAGGTCACGCCGTTGCCGCCCCCACTGCCTTTCTGGGCGGTGCTCTTGTACCAGCCCTCTGCAATTCCAGAGAAAACAAAGCGGCTGTATGCAAGCCTCACACCCCAGGACCTGTCAAGCGGGGAGGCCACCCGCAGCCTTACCGCCAGGCTCCCAGGCGACATAACCTTGCTACCTCTGCACAACGCCTTTGAACGCCCGGCGTTTCGGATCTTCAGCAGCCTGGCCGGTGCGCGCCAAAAGATGCTCAAGGCCGGAGCCGGCACCGTACACCTGTCCGGCAGCGGCCCCACTCTCTACACTCTTTTCCCCGAGGCCGCCCATGCCGAGGCACACAGCCTGCACCGTAGGCTGCTGCAAGCCGGATTAATCAGCTACTTGACCAGGAGCCTCACCCCCGGCGAGCAGTAGCCTTGTGCGCTCATTGCAAGGCCGGCGATTAGTCGTCACATGACAGCTTTATGACTTTCATCATCCACCGCAAACCGCCCTACAGGGTATACATAGAGGAAGGCAACGGCACAGCTATGGCACACGTGGCCGAGTTGCCGGGGTGCTTCGCGGTCGGCTCGTCGGCATCGAAAGCGCTGCAAGCCACGCCTGCGGCCATTAGCGGCTTCCTGCAATGGCTCAAAAGGCATCGCGAACCGTTAGTGCCCGAAGCCCACATCGCGCGCCCCAGCGTGGCCGACTTGTTTGTGGCCGAAGTGCGACCTGGGGGCGCGCCTGTGCGGGCGGGGAGCCTGGCCGCCCTCATTGAGTTCGACAAAGAGGCGTGGAACGATGAAAAGTTGGAGCGCACGCTACGTTGGCTGGGGTACAGCCGAGCCGATCTGCTTGCTTGTGTGGAGGGGTTGGGAGAGGCGGCGCTCAAGGCGACGGAGGTGGCCCCAGGGCGCAGCCTGTGGAGCATACTACGCCACGTTGCCGACGCCGAGTACGGTTACATCAACCGCGTAGCAGGGCCGCTTGAGGGGAAGGAACCTGTCAACGATGAGGAGCCTTGGGATGTGCGCGAGCGGCTAGGAACGGTAAGAGAGATGCTTGTACGGCAAGCCCGCCGAGTTCCCCTGGACAAGCGTGGTGAGGTTATCTACCCGGCCTGGGCTGCCCGCCCCGACGAACCCTGGACGCTTTCCAAGAGCCTGCGCCGGGCATTGGAGCACGAACTGGAACACCGGCACGAGCTTGGAAGGTCAGGGGCTGGGAGGTAGCTTTCGGCAACTCCCAGCCCCCACGTGTAACTACAGCGTATTCGCTACGTCGTAGCCTTCTTCGGAAAGGGCGGCTTCCAATTTAGGGAGTTGCACCTTGTCCGGGTCGTAGGCCAGGTCTACGCGCTTATTGGCAACGTCTACAATGGCATCCTGCACGCCGTCGAACTGCTTGAGGGTATTCTCTACCGTCTGCTTACAGTGGTCGCAGGATATAGCGGGAACAACCATACTTATCTGTTTCATCATTTGAGCGTTTCTCCTATGCTTGTTTTGTTGAATATCGGCGCTGAGAACGTTTCCCAGTGTCTATATTATAACATGATTTCGGTGCGCGGCGTTTGGGGCCTTTCCCTCAGTGGGTTGCTGGTGATTAGCCACATCTGAAGCTACGCCGCATGCCGTGCTACCCTGTTAGGAATACAAGAGTTACTACAGTTTGTCATTCTGAGCGGAGCGAAGAATCAGTGCGCTGGCATGACAGTAGGCACATACATGAGTCAGTACGAACAACACATAGCAAGTATTCTACCGCCGAGAATCATGCTCCACCCACTGATTCTTCGCTCCGCTCAGAATGACAAGCTGTAGTACGTTCTCACCTGCCGGCAGCGTTGTCAAGCACCGCTTGAACCGCTTGAGATATGGGTAAGTCACCGGGTGGGTAAATGTTCAGAGTAATCATGACCCTCATGCCACAACCGCCGATGAAAATGTGCGCGTCCGTAGGGGCACGGCGCGCCGTGCCCCTACCCTTCGTAATCTCTATTTTCAGAGGGGTTGGGGAGGGACAATGGTCTGTAGGGGCAGGTCCCCCCCCAACTATGACCCCTTACCTACGTGAGGGGTGCGCTTGACATCTACAGCCTCGTTTGGTAACATATGAGGCGTGGCCCAGCCAGGCACACTGTGAGGCGCATTCGTCTAGAGGCCTAGGACACCTCCCTCTCAAGGAGGAGATCAGGGGTTCGAATCCCCTATGCGCTACCCATAAGTCCCCTAGATGGGGCTTTTTTTGTTTTGCGAACTGTATCGAGATTGAATACACGGAGCTTGAATATATGAAGGTCAGGATCCTGGGCGCACACCAGGGTGAGAGCGATACTATACGCTTCACCTCTTTTCTAGTTGACGGCAAGCTGGTTATTGATGCTGGCGGGCTGACCTCGGCTTTGTCGCTTGAGGAGCAGTTGGCCGTGGACGCGGTTCTTATCACCCACCGCCACTTCGACCATATCAAAGACTTGCCCGGCTTCGCCTTCAATCGTTGGGAGCAAAAGGGCCTCGACCTGTACTGCACCGACTCCACGCAAGCGGCGCTTCAGGCCCACATCTTCAACGACGTTGTATGGCCTTCCATGACCCACACTATCATGCGGCACCCCCTGGTGTTCCACAGCGTCCGAGCCGGGGTGTCGTCAAAGGTGCTCGACTATGAGGTGTTGCCGCTGGAGACGAGCCACACCGTGCCTGTAGTGGGCTACTATGTAGAGGGTAACGGCGGCTCTCTTTTCTATACTGGCGACACCCGCGCCGAAGATGCGCCTAGCTGGGCACACGTGCGCCCCGACCTGCTGTTGGCCGAAACCACTATGAGCAGCGATCACGATGCGGAGGCCGAGCGGGTGGGCCACATGACGCCTCTCTCGCTGGGGCGCGCATTACGCGCCTTCCACAAAAAGCAAGGTTACTATCCCCAAACAGTGTGCGTCCACATCAACCCCCACCACGAAGGCCGCATCCGCGAGGAGATCACCGCGCTCGCCCAGGAGCTTGGAGCCGACATCCGGCTCGGCTCGGAGGGAATGGAAATAGATGTGTTTAGTAGAGGGGGCGCTTAGTTTACCCCTGCAACCGTCTTTAGATCACCGCTGCGCGCACCCTTGAGGAGGCCCAGTCTATCGCTATCACCACGACGGCGATAGCCCAGATCGCGGTGCCGGCCTGGTTCCACCTGAGCAACTGTATGTACTGTTGCAATATGTAGCCGATGCCTCCGCCCCCCACGAAGCCCAGGATAGTGGACATACGCACGTTGATGTCCCACCTGTACAGCGTAAATGCAATGAACTGGGGGATGAACTGCGGCACTACAGCAAACACGATCACTTGCAGGCGGTTCGCGCCGGTGGCTGTGATCGCCTCGATGGGGCCTGCGTCAATCGCCTCGATAGCCTCCGAATAGAGTTTGCCGAGCGAGGCGATTGAGTGTACCACCAGGGCCAGCACCCCCGCGAACGCCCCCAGCCCTATCGTGGCCCCGAAGATAACCGCCAGAATCAGCACTTCGATGGAGCGCAGCAGATTGAGTATGGTGCGCGTGATCCAGTAAACAATCCGGCTGAGCAGGTTGTGCGACATGAGATTGCGTGAGGCCAGGAAGCTGAGCGGTATGCTGATGATAACCGCGAAAGTCGTGCCTATCAGCGCCTGGAAAATCGTCTCGACCACCTTGCCCACCACCAGGTTCACAGTGTCGCTCACGTAGGCGCTGCCGACGTCCCAGGTCTGCCGAACGGCGAGGGTATTGGGGAAGCCCGAACCGTTTATCACCCTGTCCGTATCCGTGGGCAGTTTCACCTTGCCGGTGAAGCTACCCTTGTCGTCGGTGGTGAAGTCGCCCAGGGTCTGCACCGAGGCGCTCTGCCCTGTGCTCTGCCACAGCACGGTTCCCCCCGTGTTGGGCCGGAAGCCGGTCCCCGACACGGTTATCTCCTGGCCGGGAGCTACCGTATTGTCCGACACCGTTACCGTTACGTCATAAGGTTGGGCATTAGGGTCAGGGTCTATACTGTCGCCGGCGTGCAGTTCGGGCAGCAGCGTATCGCTCGCCTGGATAGGTTGTACGCCTGTGGGCTGTAAGGCCCCCAGCACTCCTATGTGGGCCTCTATCTGATCCTGATTATGGGAAATAATGTCCGGCCTCAGCACCTCGCCGAGGAAGCGGGCTACGTCGGGCGATTTCTCAACTAATCTACCGGGGTCCACGTCTACTATTTTCCAACCGGCGATGTTGGCAACCAGCAGCACCAGGAACACTGCAAGTGTGAAGCCTGAGCGCAGGAAAAACGGCCTACGAGCCTGTGCCGCCGGACGAGGGGGCAGGCCGGGCGCGCCGGCAGGGGTGGGCGCGGGGGGTTTCTCTATCGTTGCCATCTAGCGTACACCTCCTGCGCCGGCTGCGCCCATGAGTTTACCCTGGCCTGGGCCGATCTCCACTTCAATGGCATCCTCACCATATATTTCGCGGAACTTGTCTTCGTCAATCTCGGCGGCGGGGCCATCGAACACGATAAAGCCGCCCTCGCCGTCGTTTCGCAGGGCCAGCACCCGGTCGGCATAGCGGCGAGCCAGCGACAGGAAGTGCAGATTGCACAGCACGGTGATGCCGTCTTCTTTGTTGATTTGCTCAAGGTACTTCATCACCGAGTGGGAGGTAGCCGGGTCGAGGGAGGCTACCGGCTCGTCGGCGAGCATCAGCTTGGGGTTCTGCATGAGCGCTCTGGCGATGCCCACGCGCTGCTGCTGGCCTCCCGACAGGGTGTCGGCCCGCGACCAGGCCTTTTGTGCGATGCCCACACGCTCCAGGTTGTGCATCGCCAACTGGTAGTCCGACCTGGGGAAGCGGTGCAGGAGGGTCGGCAAGGTAGCCCTGTAACCCAGGCGGCCCGATAGCACATTGGTCATCACTGATGAGCGTCTGACTAGGTTGAACTGCTGGAATATCATGCCGATCTTCAAGCGCAGGCGGCGTATCTGGCTGGACGAGGCCCCCGTGATCTGGTCGCCGTCCAGCCATATCTTGCCGGCTGTGGGCTTGATCAGGCCGTTGATGCAGCGCAACAAGGTGGACTTGCCCGACCCCGACAGGCCGATGATCACCACGAACTGACCGTCGGGTATCTCCACCGTCACATTGTGCAGCGCTTTTGTGCCGTTATCGTAGACTTTGCTGAGGCCCTCGATCTTGAGCATTCAAATTCCCCCTCTCCAAACAGTGACTTACTATTGTGGTGTACCACCTTTTTTACCCGCCATATCATACCACAAAAGAGGCTATGAGCGAAAAGGGCTCGTGTTGTACGTATTCACGCTGAGGGGTGTAGGTCTTACGCCTACCGGGTGGCGCGCGCCCGCTCGGTGGCCTGCGTGTGGGCCAGCGCTTCCAGCGTGTCGTCTATGGGGGCGAGTTCAACGAGGCCGTGTCTGCGGGCTAAAGCCTGAGCCAGCAAATAGTCGGCGAAGCGGGGGTTCTTGGGAAGTAGGGAGCCGTGCAAATAGCAGCCATAAGCCGTCTTGTAGACCGCCCCCTCAGTGCCGTCTTTGCCGTTATTGCCCCCGCCTATGACCGACCTGCCGAGCGGCTTGCAGCCGGGGCCAAGATATGTGCAGCCGGAATGGTTCTCAAAAGCCACGAGGCTGCCCACGCCGGGGAGAGCGCAGTCCACCAGCACGTTACCGATGTAGCGTGTGTCGCCTGCCTCCGTATGAGCATCGAACAGACCGATGCCGGGCAGATCGGCTCCGTCGAATGGGCGGTAGTAACGCCCCAGCAGCTGGTAGCCGCCACACACGCTCAGGACCACTGCCCCACCCTCCACAGCCTCTTTGAGGGCCTCGCCCTTCTGCCCCTGCAAATCTTCAGCCACGGCCACCTGTTGCTTGTCCTGCCCGCCGCCAAAGAAATAGAAGTCGTAGAGACCTGGGTCTAAGGTGTCGCCGATTGTCACCCGATCAACCTGCACAGGGATGCCGCGCCACTGTGCGCGCCTGCTCAGGGCCAGGATGTTGCCCCGGTCGCCGTATATATTCATTAGTTCGGGATACAGAAAGGCTATTCTCAGGTCCATCTATTGCTCCCAAAACTGGCTCTGCACCCAGCCCTTGCTGTGCAGCAGCTTGCGAAAGGCCAACATCGCCGTGTAAGTGGGCAGCACGTACAGCGTTTCGCCGGCTGGCAAAGCCTGTACCGCCGTTTCCAAAGCGACATTTATGTCAACCTCTATCTCGATAAGCGCAGGGTCCACACCGGCATACTTCAGGCGCACCGCCATGTCGCCGGCGCGTATGCCCGCCACCTGCACCCTACCGGTCAGGCCTGGGGAAGCCGACAGTATCTCGAAGTCCACATCCCACAGCCAGGAGACATCCCGCCCATCGGCGAACAGGTCGTTGATGATGATAAGCAGATGCTTCGGTGCGGCCTGTTCCGGCCCGGAGCGCGCTTCGGGAGGAAAGAGCATCCGCAGCACTTCGTTGAAGCCCACCGGGTTCTTCACAAGGGCCATAAGGAGGTCGTTGCCGGCGGCACCGGGTATCGCCACGCGCTCGATGCGGCCAAAGGCTGCTGTGAAGTTGCCTAATCCCGCCTTTACGTGCTCCGGGGCGATACCGAAAGCCAACGCTGTGGCCGCCGCTGCCAGCCCATTGTAGACATTGTACAGGCCCGGCACTTTGAGTTCTATCTCCAACTCGCCGGTAGGGGTTTCCAGCAAGAGCCGGCTGCTTTCAGTGCCGTGCAGCAGTACCCGACGAGCAACTACATCGGGCCGAGGGCGCTGAAAGCCGCACGCGGGGCAACACCAGCGCCCTAAGTGCCCAAGTAGAATGAGGCTGTAGTCGAGACGGCTGTTGCAGCGCGGGCAGGAGATCGAGTCGGCGGCGTGGGGCAGCGTTTCGAGGGCGTAACGAGGGTCCTCTATGCCGAAGGTGCATACCCGCGCCCGCAGACCGGGTGCGAGCAGCAAGCCTGCGATGGCCGGGTCGTCCACGTTGAGCGCCACAGTCGAGCCGGAGGGTAGAGAAGGCAGGGCAGCCTGCCACTTGCGATACACGGTCTCTATCTCGCCATAGCGGTCCAGTTGGTCGCGAAATAGGTTGTTGAACAAGGCCACTCTGGGGCATATGGCGGGCAGCACACCCGGTAGGGCCGCTTCGTCCACCTCGAACAGGCCGGCCCGCAGGTTGTCGGGCAAATCTCCGGCGGGAGTGGCCGCGCCCACTAGGGTAGCCACCAGGCCGCGCTCCAGGTTGGAGCCGGAGCGGTTGTGCAACGGCTCCAGCCCCGCCGCCTCCAGGATGGAGCCCAACATGCGCGCGGTGGTGGTCTTGCCGTTGGTGCCCGTGACCACGATAGAGCCTGAGGGCAGTTTGGCGGTAAGAGCGCGCAGCACATTGGGGTAGACGGCGTGGGCCACCAGACCGGGTAGAGCCGTGCCCCCGCCTCTGCCCAGCACGCGAGTCGCCAGCGCAGAAGCCTTGCCCGCAGCCACAGCCGCCACCAGCGCCAGGTTACGCATTACTTGTCCACATTATCGAGATCGTGGTCGAACGCCCTGAACTCAATTGCGCCGAGGGGATAGAGGATGCGCCCGCAAGACGGGCAGAGCACAAGGTCGCTGCCCACGCGGGCGGGGCGCAGCACACTGGCCGGCACACCCACGTGGCAGCCGCCGCACAGCCCGTCGCGCACCTCCGCCACCGCCAGCCCGCTCTTCGTCTTACGCAGCCGCTCGTAGGCTTGCAAATCGGCCCAGGGTACTTCGTCAATCGAGCGTTGGCGCTTCACCTGCAACACTTTGGCCTGGGAAACCAGCTTGTCCTTCTCCTCCATCAGGCCCATGCGGTACTGCTCTTCTTCTTTCTCCACCGCATCCATCGCCTCCTGCTTGAGGCGGAAACTCTCCTCCAATTCCTCAACCAGCAGCATCAATTCGATCACTCTCTCTTCCTGATCCCTCTGCCGCTCTTTCAAGTGGACCAGGTCTTCCTGCACCTGGCGCAACTCTTTAGGGTTCTTTATGTTGCCGCTGTACAGGCGGCTATCCTGAGTGCGGATGCGCCCGGCGGCGTCGTCAACGGTGTACGAGGCCTGTTTCAGGCGAGCCTGCTCGCCGCCGAGCAGCTCGGCAGCTTCGGCAGCTTCGGCGCGGGCCGCGAGCAACCGGGGGCTGTCGTGCATCTGCTCATCTATCTCGCGCATGCGGGCCACGCGGCTCACAAGGGCGCTGTCTATCTGTTGGAGTTCATACAGTGGGGTGATACGGCTCAAATCCGGCCTCCATCTTATCGTAACTTGGCCTCACCAGCATAACAGATTGCCTGGCGGCGGGCAAGACCGCTTGCATAGATAAGTGAGCACTCACACCCCTGCCGCGCAAGTCGACATGGTGGATAATCGCAAGGTATAGGCTATTGACAGAGGGAGGCGGATGTTCTATAATCAGAACAGAAGTTCTAAGTTTATGGTGAGTTTGTTGAGATTGATTTGTGCGGAGGTACGAGATGTTTCTAGGATGGTTCGACGACACCCCTAAAAAGAGCGTAGAGACTAAACTCGAAGAAGCGGTTGAGCGGTATCTGGCGAAGTTCGGCGAAAAGCCCGACCTGTGCCTTGTGAGCCAAAAAGATGCCGTCAGCCTCAGCGACCTTGAGGTGCGAGTGGTTGACTACGTGAGGCCAAACCACTTCTGGGTGGGCAAAGCCGCCTCACTCCCCGCAGGCGCACTAGCGGCCTGACGGCTGCATGGGCCGGTGAGCGGATGATATGGGCGTTCACTGGTGATTACCCACGTTTCAAGGCTACATATGCTACCGTGTCGGCAGGCGAGGAAATACCAGCTATTGTCATTCAGAGTAATCATGGCCCTCATGCCACAACCGCCAATGAAAATGTGCGCGTCCGTAGGGGCACGGCGCGCCGTGCCCCTACTATTTTCAGAGGAGCCTGAATTGCGAAGCAAGAACTGAAGAAGCAGATGGTAGAGCATGATTTTGGGTGGTGTAGTACCTGCTCTGTGTTATTCCGCACCGCTTCATGTATATGCCTACTGTCATACTGGCGCACTGATTCCTCACTCCGTGAGGCATACAAGCCGTAGTATTTCCTCGCCTGCCAGCAGCGTTATCCAGCACCGCTTGAACCGCTTGGTATGTGGGTAATCACCGGGGGTTCACTCTTGCGCTTGCCAGCCCTCTATGACGATGCGGCCTGCTTCCAGGCGGGCAAGCTCAGGGGGTTGGGTTTCGCCCGGAAAACGGGAGGTGTAGCTGGGAAAGCGGCTCACCACCCCTGCGATGCTCAACTGCACAGGCGACATCTGCAAGGCGCACACTACCGCCTCGTCGTCGCCCCCCGCTCCGGCATGTACCAGACCGCGCAGGATACCCCATATCACAACATCACCGTCGGCTATTACTTCTGCGCCTGCCTCAACGTCCCCCAATACGCACACATCGCCCGGATAGCGCACTGTTTGGCCCTGGCGAAGGTTGGAGCGCAAGAACAGCCCGGTGCCCACATCGGCCACCGCGCCGTTCCCGGCGGCCTCCGCGAGCCTGGCGCCCGAATACATGCCGCGCCCTCGCAGGCCCAGGCTCTCCCCCGCGTCCCCTGCCGCAAAAGAAGGAGGGCGACTCGCCACCCCGAAGCTCTCGGCGATCATGCGTGTCTGCGCCGACATGCTTACAAAGGTCAGCACGTGCATCTCGTTACGGGTGAGCATCTTGTAGAGGCGGTCGAACTCCGGCGCTTCCACTACCCTGTTCCCCCCGTTGATGACCGCCCCCGCCCCTCTGAAGAAGTTAGGCTGCGCGTTGATCTTCTGGTGCATCTCGTGCAAAATCTGAGCGAAAGGGGCATCATCATCCAGGATAAAGAGCAACCCTTCGCGTACTCCTTTGATGAGGACATTCTCAATGTTTTGCAAAGTTCAGCCTCCGAACAAGCAGGCTACTTCTCCACATGGAAGTACGCCTTCAGTATTTCGTCCGTCACCGGCACGGCGTAGGTTGAGCCTTCCAGGCTTTCCTCGCCGCCCTCCAGCAGCACCACTACCGCCACTTCGGGCTTATCGTAGGGAGCGAAGGCGGTGAACCAGGCATGCGAACGGCGCACATCTTTGCCGTTCTTCTTGCCTATTGGGTCGCCATACTCGGCAGTGCCGGTCTTGCCCGCCCAGGGGATACTCTTGAGCGTAACGTGGCCGGCTGCGGTTCCCTTCACGGGGTCGGCCACCACCTGCCGCATCCCTTCCCTGACCACCGCCAGGTTCTCCGGCGACACAGGAACCTGCCCAAGCGCCTGCGGCTGATAGTCTTGCACCACTTTGCCGTCCGGGCCTGTTATCTTCTGCACAAGCTGCGGTTTGTAGAGCGTGCCGCCGTTGGCAACCGAAGCCGTGACGTTCACCAGTTGTAGCGGGGTTACGAGGTCGAAGCCCTGACCGATAGCGCTGACGAGAGTATCACCCAGCGACCAGGGGTTGTCGTGGAACTGCTTGACCTTCCAGTCGCGGGTGGGGGCCACCCCTGTCGCCTCGCCCGGTAGGTCTATGCCGGTCTTTTTACCAAGCCCAAAGGCCGTAGCATACTGGTGCAGGCGGTCTATGCCGAGGCCGTTGAACTCACTGGGCTTGGCGGCCCCCTCCGGGTAGTAGCGCGTCCACAACAGCTGTTCAGTGCCGTCCGCTTTGGCTACTCGGCGGTCCTCCTGGCGTGGGCCGGCGGTGATATAGAAAAACACATCGCTCGACACAGTGAGGGCCTGCACAACGTTGATGGTGCCGTGGCCGGCCGCCCGCCAGTCGCGGAAAGTGGTGCGCTTGTTCTCATTGAAAGTGTAGGGCACCGAAATCGAGCCGGGGCAGAAGTAAGTAGTGCTGGGGGTAACTACACCCTCCTGCAACGCCGCCGCCGCCGAGATCATTTTGTATGTAGAGCCTGGGGGATAAACGCCCGATATGGCCCGATTGAACATCGGCTTGGTGGGGTCGGTGTTGAGGCTGTCGAAATCTTTCTGCGAGATGCCGTCGGCGAAAAGGTTGTTGTCGTATGAGGGCAGCGACACCATCGCCAGCACCTGCCCATTATCTACGCGCACTACTATCGCCACGCCCGCACGCACTTTGGCGGCCTGCAAGCCCTTCTGCAGAGAGGTAGTTACCGCCTTCTGCAAGTCGGCATCGATGGTGAGGGTAACGTTATTGCCGGTGATGGGGGCCTGCGAGGTCATCTCCGAGACGATCCGCTCGTGCGAGTTGACCACCATGCTGGCTGTACCCTGCCGGCCCCGGAGTTGGTCCTCCAGCACCTCCTCAAGGCCGGTTTGCCCGATCTTGTCGTCAGGCTCATACTGGGCAGAGTTGGAAGCGTACACATCTTCGGAGATGGGGCCGACGTAGCCCATCAGGTGAGAGAAAAACGGGCCGTCGGGATACTGGCGCACCGGCTCAGGGGCCACGCTCACTCCGGGCAACGGCGCGCTGTCGGTGTCCACAAGCTGCATTGTATCGTAGTCCACCCCATTCATCACCACAATCGGTTTGAGGCACTTGTCGAACCCCTGGAAGCGAGTGAAGCCCTGGATGAAGTTGAATTCCAACTGGTTGTACACTGATATGCCGGGTAGATTCTCAAGCTCTGCCTGCACCGCTTTCGCGACTTCGGGCGACAGGTCTTTGCGAACGACAAATAGGTTCTTACTGCCGTGCGACGTTTCCATGATGCTGTTGAGAGGGCCGCGTATGTTGTCGGCAGGCGTTTGCAGGATCACCGACAGCCGGTTCGCCACCTCGCCTTTTTTCTCGACCGGCAGGTCGTAAGGCGTTAGGGCGACCACAAAGCTGGTGTGCAAGATACGGGCAAGGTCGTTGAACACAGCCGAGCCTGCCAGGTCGCCCACCGCACAGTTGATGTCCGGCAGGTCGGCAGGCGTTATCGAGACGGCATAAGAGGGGTTGTTCACAACAAGGCGGTGGCCGTTGCGGTCATAGATGATGCCCCGGCTCGCCTTGAGGCGCACCTCCCGCTCTCGGTTGTCCTCCGAGAGCTTGACATACTTAGAGCCGTCTACAATCTGCAAGCGGTACAATTGCCCCGCAAGCAAAACAAACATCAAGGCCAACGCCACATAGAGCGCCGGAAACCGGCGCCGCACAGGTTGCTCAATCATAAGGATGCCCTATTCATACACTCAACCAAGAATCACCACTCCACCCGCACCCGGCGGCCCATCTTTTCGCTCAACCAGAGCATGGCGCTGTAGGCTACGGGTATGAGGATAGCGTTGAGAATGGCGCTCGGCAGGGCCACCCTCACTAAATTATCGAGAAAGGCCGGCTGGTGCCCCAATGTGAAAGAGAGGCCCATGAGCAGCACATGGTAGAACACGGTAGCTCCAAACGCCGTGACGAGGGGCACCAGCAGCAGGTTGTGGAACGGATCGGCCTGCCCCAAACTCGCCAGCAGAGCCACCAGCACAAGTATCAGGGCGTTGGAGCCTAGAGGAAAAGCGGGGCCGCTCATTAAGTCGAGCATCAGCCCGCCTATAAAAGCCCAGATAATCGCCTCGTAAAGACTCTCGGCCAGGCACACAGCTACTACCAACAGCACCACAAACTGAGGACGGGCCGATATAGGCACCACCTCCGGCAACACTACCGACTGCACAAGGCCGGCTAAGAAAAGCAGAACAGCGCCGATGTAAACCATCTTTTCAAATGCGTAGTGCCGTGCCGAAGCCACACTACATGCTACTTCTCCCCTCCACTGGTGATCACCAGCACATTTTCTAGGGTGTTTAGTTCCACCAGGGGCAGGGCTTCGGCGTCTTTCTCCGACTGAACGTCGTTCTGGTGAACGGCGCTAACCGAGCCTGCGATCAACCCCTTGGGGATTTTGCCGCCCGTGCCGGTGGTGAGAAGTAGGTCGCCCTCTTTCATGTCGGCGTCTCTCGGAATGTGCTGCACCGATAAGCGCCCCCCTTCCTGCCACATGCCCTTGAGGGTTCCGGGCGACTGTGTGCGCTGGGAAGCGACGGCTACCGACGAACTGTGGTCGGTGATGAGCAGCACAGTAGAGCGGTCTTTCTTGGTCGAGAGCACAGTGCCCATCAGTATCCCACCGGGGCTGATTACCGCCATGCCGTCGCGTATGCCGTCGGCCACGCCCCGGTCTATGGTCATTATCTCCATCTGGCCGCTGGCGTCCCCCCCGATATTATTGGCAAGCACCGCAGCGATTTCAGGCCGATCGGTCTGAAACTTGAGCATAGCCCGCAACTGCTCGTTCTCACGCTTATACTCCTGGTTGGTGGCGTTTTCGGCGGTTACGGCATCCAGGGCGGTGCGTAACTGCTTGTTCTCCTCCTCCAGGTCGTGAGCGCGGCGCACAGAGTCGATCCAACCGCCCACACCCGAAGTCGCATCATGAACAAACTGCTGCACAGGGGTGAACACTACGCTCGCCGCACCCTCTACCGGGCCAAGCTGCCTACCCTGGCTGAGCAGGACAAGGGCAAGGGACACCAGCACAAGGGCCACCAACAGGTAGACCGTCCGCGTCCAGGACAGTGAGCGGTCTTTCTGTTTCACTGCTGCATTATCACCGCGCGTCTGTTCTGGGCGCTGGACTTGAGCACGCGGTCATACTTTTCGAGCGACTCGACTATGCGGCCTGCGCCACGCACCACGCAAGTAAGGGGGTCTTCGGCGATATGCACGGGCATCCTAGTTTCCATCGCCAGGCGGTGGTCGAGGCCCTTGAGGAGCGCACCGCCCCCAGCGAGAGTGATGCCGTACTGCATAATGTCGGCAACCAGTTCGGGCGGGGTCTCCTCCAGAGCCAGCCGCACCACCTCCACGATCTCGGAAACGGGCTGTACAATGGCATCGCGCAATTCTACGCTGCTTATGTCAATCGCTTTGGGGAGGCCGGTAATTACATCGCGGCCCCGCAGCGTAACGGCAAGTTCTTCTCCGAGTGGACAAGCAGAGCCGGCGGCTATTTTGGCGGCCTCGGCCATCCTCTCGCCTATATACAAGTTGTGCTCGCGCCGGGCATACTGGATGATAGCCTCGTCTATTTCATCGCCTGCCGTGCGTATCGAGTGGTTGATGACGATGCCGCCCAGCGAGATAACCGCCACCTCAGTTGTGCCCCCGCCGATGTCTACTATCATCGAGCCGATCGGCTCTTGCACCGGCAGGCCCGCACCGATAGCTGCCGCCATCGGTTCTTCGATAGGGTACGCCTCGCGTGCGCCTGCATTGATGGCGGCGTCATGCGCTGCGCGGCGCTCCACCTCGGTCACGCCGGAGGGGATGCCGATCACTACGCGAGGCTTGGGGGTCATCAATCCCTGCGAGTGAACCTTCTTGATGAAATGCTTGAGCATTGCTTCCACTATATCGAAGTCGGCGATTACGCCATCTTTGAGGGGGCGTATTGCCACGATATAGCCGGGAGTCTTGCCTACCATAGCCTTGGCTTCGGCGCCCACGGCGTAGGGCTTTTTGGTCTTCTTGTCAATGGCAACCACAGAAGGCTCAGACACCACAATGCCTTTGCCTCTGACATGGATCAATGTGTTGGCCGTGCCGAGGTCCACCCCCAGGTCACGACTGAACAGGCCGAACAGAGCGTTCAAAGGGCCTATCATAAGCGTATTGCTCCTTTTAGTAAGCGAAGCCGCATCGGGGTCGACCTACCATAACTTTCAAGAGAAGCGCCTGCCGGGGTGGGCAGGGCCATAAGCATGCAAAAGGGCCATGCAGTATCAGCAAGGGCGCTCAATCGCGCCAGAGTAGAAATAAAACGAGGCGCTCTGGAGAGGCCTGTTGACAGGCGCGTTGCACGGTTGTCGTTGAAACGCCGACGTTTTTTGTGCTTATCATACCAGCCTGGAGTCTGCGTTTCGATTATAAGTTAGCGGCAGGGCGATGTCAAGCGGATTGGCGACCGGTAAGTATTCAGACTTGGGATTGAGGAAGTTAGATGTGAGCACGTAGAGACACCCCGCCCCCCGCTACGCTCATACCCCGTCAGGGGATTCTCCCCTGCACCCCAAGTCTGAACACTTACGCGCCAACTACCCTATTGCTTCGGCCTGTTCTTGATGATGAAGTAGGCCGGGCGGGCGGACCAGTCGCCGTTGAGGATGCTGTAGTGAGCGGGGCCTGTGTACCAGGGCTGGAAAATCGAGAAGTTGAGGTTCCAAATGAACATCACGCCCATCCAGGGATAGTACTTCCTGGAGAACTGCATGGCGCGCACTATATACTCACCCTGCTGCTCAGGAGTGTTGTACTTGCACTCGCCGTAGCCGTCCGGGCGCTGGTCGCTGCACCAACCGTACTCCGTTACCCACATCTGCTTTTGGCCGTCCCCGTACTTCTCCATGATGGCGCGCTGCTGCTCTATACGGCGGAAGTAGAAAGAGTTGCTGCGGTTGTAGAAGTCTATCACGCCTTTGTCGTTCTTGGGGAACTCCGGGTTCATGTTGGGGTTGTCGGGCCAGCTCATCTCAGGCGGGTTGTTGAAGCCGTAGGGGTGGGTTCCCACCACATCGTAGTACGCCCTCATCTCTCCGTCGTGATATTTGTACATCGCCTCAAGGTAGTTGAGGTCGGACAGCGCGCCCATAGCCCCCGGCGCACGCTTGCCCTCCGGGTCGTTCACGCCCGTAGGGGCCAGCGCGCCCGACAGCACAATGGCGCTGGGGTCTACCGACTTCACGCCTAGGTAGCCGGCTTTGAGCAGTTCCACGTACCGCCCCGGGTCAATCACCCCGGCCTCGCCGGTCAGATTCTGCTCGTTCCAGATCATATAGGCATGCACTCGGCCCTTGAAGTGAGTCGCCATCGCCTGCATGAAGTCCTGCAAATCTTTGGGGTCTTTGGGGAAGCCGTTGCCCCCGCCAGTCGCCCACTCAGGAGCCTTTACCACAGAGATCAGGATCTTTATATTGTGCCTCTGAGTGTCGTTGACGATGCTGTCGAGTTCGGTCCAGGTATACGCCCCCTTCGGCTCCTCGGCTTCCTTCCACTCAACCTGCTGAGTTATCCAGTTGAACCCCAGGTCGTCAGCCGTGTTCAAAATGCGGTCGTGGTCCTGCCAGTACATCTGCACGTCCAGGCCGTCGCCCACTGTCGGCCCAGTCAAGAACTTGCCGCCGGCGGCAGGCTTGACAGCCTTCCATATAGGTTGCGTAATCGGCATCCCCCCCGGTATCTGCGTTCCCCAGGCCGTAGCGGTGGACTGCAACTCCATATAGTCTTTGCCCAGCAAGCCCAGCAGCACATCGTAGGGAGCTTTATTCTCAGGGTGGAACTCGAAGCGATTGCGCTCGAAGTACTGCACCAGATAGCTCTTGCCGTCCAGGTTGCTCTTTTCATTGAACGGCTCGGAGATGGGATAGCCAAAGAGCGCCAGCCCGCCGTGCTCCTTCCAGTAGGAGAGGAACGGCTCGCCCAGCGAGTGCTTAGTGGCCTCAAAGTAGACTAAGCTGGGGGTGTTAGTGAACGGTTGGACGGTGTCGAACGTGCGGCCCCTGGTCAACTCAACACCGAGTAGGCCAAGCAGCACCTCGTTGCCCGCCTCCTTAAGCTCAGGGTGTAGCTCGAAGCGGTTGCGCTCGAAATACTGCACCAGATAGCTCTTGCCGTCCGTGCGGCTGGTCTCCTGGTGTGCGGTCGAGATAGGGAAACCGAATATGGAGAGGCCCCCGTTGGCGTCCCAGTACTTGATAAAGGTTGCCGGCACGGTAAAGCCTGTTTCGGGGAAAGCGCGGGCAACCGCCTCGGCCTGCGGGGTGGTTGACGCGGTTGTCGTGACAAGAGGCGTCACCGTCGTGGAGGGCGACCCCTGCCTGGTAGGTTCGACCACCACAGTGGGTACGGTGGTGGTTGAGGCGACGGCTATAGGTGTAGTTGTAACTTGCGGTGTGCCCTTGGGAATGGGGGTATCAGCCAGAGCTTGGGGTAGAGGTACGGAAGCCAACAATAACAGACAAACGAAAAGGGATGGAAACACAACTGCCAGTTTTCTACCCACCATTACCTCCTTGTACTAAAGCAAACGCAAGTGCCAGCATGCAACCTGCCCGCTCTTTTAAGTAACGCTTCACCGGGGCTAAAACGCTTCACCGGGGCTAAAACGACCCAACCGCGAAATCAGATGTAGCGTCGTCTTAACCCAGTGTACCATATTCATGCGCAACACGGAGCTACTTCGCCAGAAGTTCGCTGCCGAACACTTGCACCCGCCCATTTTGGCTGTCCATCACGTAGAGCTTGTCGTCGGGGCCTACCGCCAGGCCCACCGGGGTGTTGAACTCGCCCGCCTCGACGCCGGCATGACCTATCAGGCGCACAGCGCCCGTTGCGGGATCGAGTATGACCAGCCGGTTGCGGTCGGGGTCGCTCATCACGACATGGCCCTGCCAAAAGGTCAGGTGACTGCCCCCCAGCTTGAAGCCTACCTCCACCGGCCACTCGTGGACCACATCGCCGTCGCCATCCAACTGCACGATGCGCGAGTGCATGTCTACCACGTAGACCGCGCCGTCCGGGGCGACCGCCACATCAATAGGCTGCTCAAGGCGTCCGGGTGTGCCCTGTTCGCCTCCGAACAACTCTTTCTCGACCACGCCCTCCGGCGTCAGGCGCAGTATGCTGCTGGTAGCGGTGTGCGCGATGTAGATGCGCCCTGTCTTCACCCCTCCCTCCACAGCGATCCCGCCTGAGCCGGCAGCCAAACCGGGCACGGTGTGGACAACTTTGCCGTCGGCTGTATACTCCTGCAAGTCGCCGTTGGCCGAGTCAATCGTCAGTATGTGGCCGTTGGGGGCCACCGCGATGTCGCCCAGCAGGTTGATCTTGCCCGGAGCCGAGCCGTTGCTGATCGGGCTGCCCCACTGTGTGGTCACCTTGCCCTCGCGGTTGAGGACGACCAGCCGGTGGTTGCCGTTGTCACCGATAAAGACCCGGCCCTCAGCGTCAACGCCGATGCCTCTTGCCTGGATCAGCCCAGCATCCGTTCCGAGCACGATTCCCGGCAGCACCTTCACAGCCGGCGATGGCACCGACACACGGGGCGTGATCAGGGGGTCGGGCACGTCGCCGCGCGCCCAACTACGCGCCGCAGGGCGGAGCACCGTAGTCGGCACCAACGTGCGCGGCCCGCCGGGCGGGGTCCAGAACCATTCCAAGTAGCCGCGTCCCCCCGGCCAGGCGTAGCGCACGTCCACCGAGTGCGGCCCCTGGGCGAGGGTCGCCTGGCCGCCGCCGGCATTCTGGTCTACTACCACCTTGCCGTCTATCAAGAGCGCGCTTTGCCCACTTGAAAGGAACTCGAATCGGTACGGTCCATCTGCCGGAGCATAGAGAGTGCCCTCCCAACGAGCGATGAACGGTATCTGCCCGAAGCTCGAAGTGCTCGCGCCCGTGTCTCGCACCCCCAGGAAAGGGTCGCTGCGTCGCACGTTGGGAACCTGGCCTGCAAACGGGTCGGGGTCGGTGAGTGGGGCCAGCACATTGGAGACTATAGAGCCGCTCAACCCGCCGGTCGGGCCATTGTACAGGTAGTTGGAGGCTATAGGGATAGGGCTGTTGGTTCCGCCCGCCCACAGCAGTTCCACCGACGCGCCGGCTGAAGCCAGCGTCCCGCTCAGGTTCACATCATGCATGCCTTTAGCCAGCACCAGAGTTATCTGGCGCCTCTGTGCCGGCTCGCCCGGGGTCCGCT